>JAJZGI010000040.1 GCA_021798575.1 Pseudomonadota bacterium
CATCGATCGCTTCATGGTGGAGAACAATCAGGACCCAAAACCATTCCAGTGGACCAAAAAGCCACACGAGATTTTGGCCGCAGTAAAAAGAGGGCACCAAGTGTTGGATTCTATCCACTAGCTGTTTGTTCAGAGGCTGATTCACGCTTTCGGTTGCCGCGCAAAACGCGTCAACCTCAAACGATCAGGCTCTAATACCAACGGTCATAAAGAATGACCGTTGGTATTATGTTTGGCACGCGGCCCCCTCCGGGGCATTTCCAACGGTGCTGCGCACCGTTGGAACCTTCTGCCCCTTCGCCCCACCAACCCCGCGCGCGATACCAACCGCCTCAGGCCTGGCCGGGAACGGCCAGCTCGGCGCGCTTCAGCGCCGCATTCGCCGCCATCCTGTCCAGGTGGTGCGGTAGCTTCATGTGGGCCAACTCGTAGGCGAATTTGTTCGAGCCCGGCGGCAGCGGGGACTTGGGCCCGAGCGCCACGGCCAGGGGCGGCACCGGCGGCACAATCGGCACCTGCCATTTCGCGTTCGCTTTCGCCAGGGCCGCGCCGGTGAGCGGGCGGATGCCCAGCATCGGCCCGATGCGGCTGATGATGCGCCCCACGGCGGGTGCCGCGACATATCCGCCCGTGGTGAAGCCGTAGGAGATCTTCCGCATTTTTTTGGTGGGCTTTGGATGGATGACCAGCGCGTAGACGACATAGCGCGGATGATTGACGGGAAACACGCCGACGAAGGATGCGTCGTTCAGGTTCGTGTCGTAGCGCCCGTCGGCGCCCACGACCTGTGAGGTGCCGGTTTTGCCCCCGACCAGATAGCCCGGAACATTGGCGTAGACGCCGGTGCCGGAGAGCACGACGTCCCGCATCATCTCACGCATCCGCACCGAGACGTGCGGGCGCATCACCCGGACACCCAGGCGGGGTTGGGCATCTGCTTGTGCGGCGAGCAGGGTCGGTTTGAAGAGGACGCCGCCATTGAGGTCGGCGACGATCGCATTCACCAGGACGATCGGCGTCATGGCGATGCCGTTTCCGAAGCTGACCGACATCGTGGTGAGCAGATTCCACGATTGGCGGCCGTGCCAGAGCCCGGGCTGCGTGCCTGGCATCTGGATGGGCGAACGGTTGAAGAAACCCATCTTGCGCAGCCAGGCGCGCTGGATTTTCGGGCCCATGATCGTGGCGATGCGTGATGCGCCGATATTCGATGAGTTCGCCAGAACCGCCGGCATGGCGAGCCAGTGATGCACGGGTTCGTAGTCGGTGATCGCGAAGCCATCCATGAACAAAGGATGCGTGGTGTTGAAACGGTCCCACACATGCAGAAGGCCAGACTGCAACGCCGCCGCCAGCGTCATCAGCTTCATCACGCTGCCGGGCTCGTAGTCGCCTGAGATGCAGCGGTCGGTCAGGACGGCGGGTGAGACGCTGTGCAGGTCGTTGGCGTTATAGCTGGGCAGGCTGACCATCGCCAGGACCCGCCCTCTCATGCTCTCGACGATCGCGCAGGCGCCGCGGGCGTCGTAGTCGTGCATGGATTTCGCCAGCTCGCGCTGCACGATGGCCTGCACCCGCAGATCGACCGAGAGCCGGAGCGGGCTGCCGGGATTGGAGCGCAGCCGATGATTGAAATACGCCTCCACCCCGGAGATGCCGTGCTGGCCGGGCGATACACCGCCCAGAATATGCGCGGCGAGCGAACCATTCGGGTAGTGGCGCGTCCAGGTTTTCTGGAAATAAAGACCAGGTATGCCCAGCCGGTTGACCGCGAGCTCCTGCTCGGGTGTCAGTTCACGGTCGATATAGACGAAGCTGGCGGCCCGGTAGGAGAGCAGTTTTGCCGTCAGCGCGTCGTCGATGCCCGGCAGGACCGTGTTCAGTTTTTCAACGATGCGGTTTGGGTGGCGTATCTGCTTTGGGTCGGCGAACAGGGCGGCACCCGGCAGCGAGACCGCCATCAAGCGCCCTTCCCGATCAAGGATCGGCGCGCGATCCGGCAGCGGTAGCTTGGGGCTTGTGTCCGGCTGGATGGCAGCCAGGAAAGCCGCGCTGGGCTTGTCCGGGTGGAGGATGGTAGCAACGGCGAGGCGGATGGCGACCGCGACATAGCCGATACAGAAGGCGACGATGCAGAAGATGATACGGTTTTTGAGTCTCCGGCGCCAGCCGGGCGGCTGCACATATTCATCGCGCACGTGAGAAATTTCTGGCTTGCCCAAAACATTACACCGTCTTCTTCAAGGCCGCGGAGACGCTTTCGCGGTGGTCGCAATAACGGCGTGTCGCCCGGGGAGTCCGCCCATGGGAATCAGACGTTTTGCAGCGCATATTCGCGGGCGATGAACCAGGCGTCGATCGCGGACTTCATGGAATGCGCCAGCCGCAGACGAAACGCCAGTGTCCGCAGCTCGGCCTCATCCTGCGGGTTGGACAGAAACGCTGTCTCGACCAGGATGCTCGGAATGGCGGAGGATTGCAGCACCGCGAAGGTCGCCTTGCGGGCCGGGTTTTGCAGCATGTCCACCCGCGCAGAGAGCGCATCGACCATTTTCTGCTGGGCGATAATCGACTGGGTCTTCGTGCTCCGGCTCATCAGGCTGAACAGGATCTGGCTCACCTGCGGCGACACGCCCTTGAAGGCGGGCGTGGTGATGCGCTCCACGCTGTTCTCGCTGCGCGCGATCTCGGCCGCCAGCGGGTCCGATGGGTCGGGTGAGAATGTATAGACCGACGCGCCGCGGATGCCGGAGTTCCCCGCGATGGAGTTCGCGTGGATCGAGACGAAGAGCATGGCATGGTGACGCTCCGCGAAATCCACCCTGTTCTGCAACGGCACGAAGATGTCGCTATGGCGTGTCATCATCGTCTGGTAGCCAGCGGGGCGGAGCATCCGCTCGAGGTCCAACGCCGTATCCAGCGCGATGTTCTTCTCGAAAATCTGGCCGGAGCCGATGCAGCCGGGGTCGCGGCCACCGTGCCCGGGGTCGATCACCACGAGGCGCGGAGATGAAGGTTGTTGGACGGCGTTGCCGAGCGGCTGAAACTGGGACGCGCGGGCTAGGCCCGCCTGCATCCAGAGCGGTATGGAGATCGTCGCCTTTAAGGCGGCATCACACAAAAAGCGGCGTGAAAATGCCATGCCCATGCTCCCCTGCTTGAAACGGCGTAATCTGGAACGGCTGAATAACAGCCTATTCCATGTATGTTGCAAGTATTATTAATGTAGTTTCTGAAGAAATGCCAGGATTGAAACCTAAACAAACGCTCATGTTGTGCGCTATGGTGCCAGGAATGCGACGTCGCGCGGGCGGTGGGTGAGATGCTCGCCACCATCCACCGTGAGGGTGGTGCCGGTGACGGAGGGGGTTTGTAGGATGAACAATGCCGCCGCCGCGATATCCTCCGGCGCAGCGCCGCGCGCCAGCGGGTTCGCCCGCCAGGCGGTGGCGAATTTTTCCGGGCTTTGTTTGGGGCCGGGGAGCGTGAGGCCGGGGGCGATGCCGCAGACCCTGATGTTCGGCGCAAAGGCCAGGGCCATCATCTCGGTCGCCGCCGCCAGCGCGGCCTTGGAGAGCGTGTAGGCGAAGAAATCCGGGTTCAGGTTGCTGAGTTTCTGGTCCAGAATGTTGATCACCACGCCGTGCGCGGGCTGCTGCGCGGCGAAGCCCTGCGCCAACAGCACGGGCGCGATGAGGTTGGGCGCCATATGCGCGGTGATGTGCTCCGCTGTGGTGCTGGCGGGCGTGTCGAACTCGAAGCGCGAGGCGTTGTTGATCAGGCCCGAGAGTGGCCCGGCCTGGGCCAGCAGCCGCGCCGGAGTGGTGGGGTCCGCGAGATCGCCCAGCAGTAGGCGGGCATCCAGCTCCTGGGCTAGCGCGTCCGCCTCCACCATGGAGTGGTGGGCGTGGAGGATGACCGGATAACCGGCGCGTTTCAGCGCGCGGGCGATGGCGGCGCCTAAGCGTTTTGCACCGCCGGTGATGAGAATCGGGTCCATGCCCTGCGGGCTATAGCATATCCCGCAGGCGGAAATAGGTGGTGGCGAGCAACAGGGCGGGCACGCGCAGGCGCCGCCCACCGGGGAAGCGCGCGTGGGGGATTTTTGTGAAGAGGTCGAACCGGCCGGCCTGGCCCGCGATGAGCTCGGCCACCAGCTTGCCCGCAAAACCCGTGAGCGCCACGCCATGGCCGGAAAAACCCTGGGCGAACAGAATGTTCTCCGTCAGGCGGCCAAAATGCGGCGCGCGGTTGCGGCTGATGTCCACGTTGCCGCCCCAGAGATACTCCACCTTGGCGTCCGCCAGTTGCGGGAAGACGCGAACCACGCGGGCCAGCATGGCGGATTTCAAGGATGGCGGCGGCAGCGTGGAGTAGGAGACCCGACCGCCAAAGAGCATCCGATCGTCCGCCGAGCGGCGGAAATAATCCAGCACGAAGTTGAGATCCCCCACCGCCTCGTTGCCTGGGATCATGGTTTTGACATCCGCGCGCGGCTCTGTCGCCATGATGTAGGTGCCGGCCGGCATGATGTAGCCGGTGAGCGGGCGCATGAGATCGCCGAGATATGCTCCGCCGGCGGTGAGCAGAAAGCCCGCGCGCACCGTGCCGCGGCTGGTTTTCACCGTGATTATTTTGCCCGGCTCGACCTGCAAAACGCGGGTCTGGGTGTATAGTTTCGCCCCGGCCTTCTGCGCGGCGTCGGCCAGGCCCAGCACGTAGTTGTAGGGGTGGATGTGGCCCGCCACGAAATCCTCCAGTGCCGCGATATAGCGTGGGCTGGCCAGGCGCGTGCGCAGCTCCTCGCCCTTGAGGATGCGCCCGACGGGCGCGCCCAGCTCCGCCATTTCCGCCTGCATCTCTTCCAGCTCCCGCACGTGGCGGGGTTTGAGTGCGGCGTGCAGATAGCCTGTCACCGGATCCGCCGGGATGCCGAAGCGCTGGATCTGGGAATGCAGGAGATCCACGCCTTCCATCGACATGTCCCATAGCTGTTTTGCCATCGGCGCGCCGACGAGCGATTTTATCTTGCTCTGGCTGGCGGAGAAGCCCGGCAGCGCCTGGCCGCCATTGCGCCCGGAGGCGCCCCAGCCGATATGCTCGGCCTCCAGCAGGGCGACGGAAAAGCCTTTTTCCGCCAGATGCAGCGCCGCGGAGACGCCGGTGATGCCGCCGCCGATGATCGCGGCATCGACGGTGATGTCGCCCGCCAGCGGCTGGGTGACGAGGTTCACACGCGCGGTGGCGTGGTAGAAATTTCCCAGATTCATAATTATACTCCAAAGGCCTGGCGGCGCGTGCCGCGCGTTTGGCCTTAAACGTTCAACAGCAGATGCTCGCGCTCCCAGGAGCTGATGACGCGCAGGTATGTCTCGTACTCGAGGCGTTTGACCGCCACCAGCACATCCACGAGCTTGGCTCCCAGTACCTCGCGCATCGCCGCCGAGGCGTCCATCACGTCCAGCGCGTGGGAGAGTTCGCGCGGCAGCGTATATTCGCCCGAATAGGCCGAGCCGATCTGCGCCGGTGTGGCGTCCAACCCTTCCACCATGCCCATATAGCCGCAGGCGAGCGTGGCGGCGAAGGCGAGGTACGGGTTGGCATCCGCACCTGGCACGCGGTTTTCCACGCGCATGGCGGAGGGGTCGCCGAATGGCACGCGCAGGCCACAGGTGCGGTTGTCGTACCCCCATTGCAGGTTGATCGGCGCGTTGGAAAAGCGCGTGAGCCGACGGTAGGAGTTCACGTTGGGCGCATAGATGGGCATGGCGGCGGGAATGTATTTTTGCAGGCCCGCGATGTAGGAGAGGAACAGCGGGCTCGCCATGCCATCGGGCCCGGCGAACAGATTCTGCCCCGTGCGCGGATCCACGACGCTCTGATGGACATGCATGGCGCTGCCCGGCTCCGTGCCCATCGGCTTGGACATGAAGGTGGCGTAGATATTATGCCGCAGCGCCACCTCGCGCACCGTGCGCTTGAACAGGAACACCTGGTCGGCGAGGTTAAGCGGGTCACCGTGGAGAAAATTGATCTCGACCTGTGCCGCGCCCTCCTCGTGGATCAGCGTATCGAGGTCCAGATTTTGCAGATCGCAGAAATCGTACATTTCCTCGAACAAAGGGTCGAACTCGTTCACCGCGTCGATCGAGTAGCTCTGGCGCCCTGTCTCCTGCCGGCCGGAGCGCCCGACGGGCGGGGCGAGCGGGTAGTCCGGGTCTGTGTTGCGGCCCACCAGATAGAATTCCAACTCAGGCGCCAACACCGGCTTCCAGCCTTTTTCCTCATAGAGTTTCAACACGCGCTGCAGGACTTGCCGAGGCGCCATCGGCACTGGCGTGCCGTTCGCGTATTGGCAATCATGGATGATCTGCGCGGTCGGCTCATGCGCCCAGGGCACCAGGCGGACGGTGTTGGCGTCCGGGATGAGCTTGATATCGATGATGGCAGGGTCGGTCAGCGTGTCCTGCGGATCCTCCGGGTATTCACCCGTGACGGACTGGATGAAGATCGCCTCCGGCAGCCGTGGTGCGCCGCCCTGGAAAAATTTCTGTGCGGGCATGATCTTGCCGCGCGGAATACCGGTGATGTCTGGCACCATGCACTCCACCTCCGTGATCCGATGTTCATCGAACCATTCGTGTAGGTCTATGTTACTCATGATATCCTCAAGGTAAAGCCCGTTCCTCCAGTTTTGTGGAGGAACGGGGTGCATCGATTATTGTTTGACGGCCGCCCAGATGGCGTTGAACACCTGGAGTTGATGGCCCGAGAGCGGCGGCAGGAAGTGCAGCAGCTTGTAGTCCGCCGGGGTGGGGGTGATCAGCTCGCCTTGCAGGTTGGAGGCGAGCTGTGGCTCGGACGCCTGGTTCGGGCTGGCATAGTCGTTGAAGTTGGAGAGTTCCGCGCCCTGATACGCGTTGAGCACGAAATTGATGAACTCCAGCGCCAGTTGCGGGTCTGGTGCGTGGGTGGGGATCGCCATGGTGTCCACCCAGATCTCGGTGCCCTGTTTGGGCAGGAAATAGTTGATGCCAAGGCCTGTGCCGTCGGCGTAGCTCTCCGCGATATCGCCGTTGAACACCATGCCGACCGAGTTCAGCCCGGCCTTGAGCTGGTCGCGCTCGGGCGTGCCGTCAACAAAGCCTGAGAAGTTCTTGCGGGCTTCAGTCTGCTTGATCAGCTTGGCCGCGGCCAGCCAGTCACTCTCGGTGGTGCAGTTGAAGCCATAGCCCAGATAGGCGCAGGCGGCGCCGATCGTATCCTGCCCGCTGCCGCTCATCATCGTGAAGGGATAGCTCGTGTTGTCATTAGGGTTGAAGATGAGCCCCCAGCTATGCGGCGGGTTTTTGATATTCGCCTTGAGATACCCGATGCCGGTGGTGCCCCATTGATACGGGATCGAATATTTATCGCCCGGGTCGTAGCTCGGGTTCTGGAATTTTGGATAGAGATTCTTGAAATTTGGGATCTGGCTATGGTCGAGCGGCTGGATCAGGCCTTCCGCCGCGAGGCGTGCGACATAATAGCTGGATGGCACGACGACATCGAACTCGGAGTCCCCGCCGGCTTTGAGCTTAGCTTCCATTTCCGAATTCGAATCATAATCCGTTTCGTTCACGGCGCAGCCGCATTGCAATTCGAATTCGGTAATCATGCTCTCGGGGATGTAGTCTGACCAGTTGAACAGGTTGAGCGTGGGCTCGGCCTGCGCGGGCGGCGGCGCCATGAGGCTGGCGGCGGTGAGGGCAATGGTGCAACCTGCACCAAGCAGAAGGCTTTTTAATCTGGACATGGTCTCTCCTGTTGTTGAATTAAGCGACGGTGGGGATATTCAGCTTACGTTCACGCTGGCGTGTCACGACATAATAAAGCAAGGCGACACCAACGACGGTGGCGATCATCAGCGTGCCGATCGCGTTGATCTCGGGCGAGGAGCCTTTGCGGGCGATGGCACCGTAGATGTAGAGCGGCAGGGTGACGCTGCCCGGCCCGGCGGTGAAAAAACTGATGGTGAAGTCATCGATCGAGAGCGTGATGGCGAGCAGGAACCCGCCGATCAGCGCCGGGCGGACCACCGGCACAATGAGATACCAGAAGGATTTCAGGGCATTGGCGTAGAGGTCGTGCGAGGCCTCGAACAGGTTCGGGTCCAGCCCGGCCAGGCGGGCGTAGACCACCAGCGCGACATAGGGCGACTGAAACGTGACATGGGCGATGCCCATGGTGAGCAGCCCGGCGGAGAGCAGGCCGGTGTATTGGTTGACATAGTTGAAAAAGATCATCTCCGAAATGCCAAACACCAGGCTTGGCATGATGATCGGCAGATAGATGATGAGGCTGGGCAGCGTGCCGACCCAGAGACCGCCACCCTTGGCCGGGCGGAACCGGCTGAGGCCAAAACCCATCAGCGTGCCGAGCAAAGTGCCGAGTGCCGCCGAGCATAACGCCAGCGTGATGGAGCGGCGCAACGCCGCCATCACCTGCGGATCGTGGAACATCAGGCCATAGGCCGCGACGTTCGGGCCCGGATGATGCAGCGTGGGCGCGAAGGAAAAGATCGCGATGATACTGAGCGGCGCATAGAGCAACACGTAAACCGGGAGGCTGACGCTCAGCAGCGCGCGCTGGATGGCGCGGGGGATATTGCCGCTCATAGCATCGCCCCCTCGCCGCCGCCCAGGCGCTGCGTGAGCTTGCGGAAAGTGAGCAAGCCGACGCAGGTGAAGACCAGCATGATGATGGTGAGCGCCGCGCCATAGGGCCAGTTGGGCGAGAAGGTGAACTGCCCGGCGATGAGCGAGCCCATCATCATGGCTTTATCCCCGCCCAGCAGTTGCGGCACGACATAGTCCCCGAACGCCGGGATTCCGACCAGGATGATGCCCGAGAGCAGGCCCGGCAAAGTCTGCGGGAACACGGTGTTGAGGAACAACCTGGGGCCGGAGGCATAGAGATCGCGCCCGGCTTCCACCAGCGTCCAGTCCAGTTTTTCCGCCGCAGCGTACAGCGGCACCACCATATAGGGCAGGTAGTTGTAGGTCAAGCCTATCAGCACCGCGAAATTGCCCGGCATCAGGCCAAAATGTTCCGGGATGATCCCCAGATATTGCGCCAGATGCGCGAGCGGCGCGCCGGGGTTGAGCAGTTGCATCCAGGCGTAGGTGCGCACCACCTGGTTGGTCCAGGAGGGCAGAATGGCGAACAGCAGCAGCACCGGGCGCATGTTGGCCGGACGGGTGATGATGAAGAACACCAGAGGATAGGCCAGCAGGATCGTCACGCTGGTGGCGACACCGGCCTGCACCAGCGAGCGGATCAGGGTGATGATGTTGGCGTCACTCCAGCCCAGAATGCCATTGCCCAGCACCTCCCAGAACGAGCTGAGCGAGAGCGGCAGCACCGGCGAGCCGAAATCGCTGTTCGTGAAGAACGCGATTCCCAGCATCACCCCGCTGGGGATGAGCAGAAACAGAATGATCCAGAACAGGCCCGGCCCGGCGGTCATCCAGAGGCGCAAGGCCTTGGTGAAACCCTCTGATTGCGCCTGGGTTTTTACCGGCCCTGCGGTGGTGTCGGACATCTCAGCCCTCGACCATCATGATGTTCTCGGGCTTCAGCTCCACGCCCACCGGCTCACCCGGCTGCCAGCTGCGCTCGGCCGCCTGGTTGTTGGTGTCCAGCACCAGCACGACATGGCCACCCTGAAGCTCGATCCGATACTGTGTCGAGGCACCCATGTAGATCGCCTCCCGGATCACGCCGGGGAACACGTTCATCCGCTCGCGCGGCGTGGTGGACTCCGGATAGACCCAGATTTTCTCGGGCCGGATCATCGCCATGCGGCCCTCCCCCACCACTGCGCTGATCTGCAATGGGCCGAGCGGCGTGTTCACGGCACCCTTGCCAGCGGGGCTGACCGGCCAGATGTTCGAGAGCCCGAGGAACTCCGCGACGAACACGTTGCGCGGCTTCTCGTACACGTCCAGCACCGGGCCGACCTGTTGCAGCCGGCCCTTGCTCATCACGCCGATTCGATCCGACATCACCAGCGCCTCGTGCTGGTCGTGCGTGACAAAGACGAAGGTCATGCCGAGGCGTTTTTGCATTCGCAGCAGCTCGATCTGGAGTTCATTGCGCAGCTTCGCATCCAGCGCGGAGAGCGGCTCATCCAGCAGCACCACCTCGGGCTCGTTCACCAGCGCACGGGCCAGGGCGACGCGCTGTCGCTGCCCACCCGAGAGCTGCGCCGCGTTGCGCGTGGCGAACTGGCCGATCTGGAGCATCTCCATCATCGCATCGACCCGCTTTTTACGGTCGGCGCGAGGAACGCCCTGCATCCGCAGCCCGAAGCCGATATTCTGCTCGACGTTCAGGTGCGGAAACAGCGCATAGGACTGGAACACGGTGTTCACCGCGCGCCTGTGCGCCGGAATATCCTGCATCTCCCGCCCCGAGATGAGAATGCGCCCGGCATCCGGGGTCTCGAACCCGGCGATCATGCGCAGCAGGGTGGTCTTGCCGCAGCCGGACGGGCCGAGCAGGGTGAAGAACTCGCCGGCCTGGATCTCGAGCTCGATATGGTCGACTGCCGGGATCGTCCCGGCGAAAATTCTAGTCACGCGTGAGAGGGAGATGGCGCCGCGCCCCGCATTCGGCGCAAGGGTCGCGGCGGTGCTATCCTGCTGCATGGCACACCGGAACCCGGGTCAGATTGAGGATATCAGCTGATCTTCCACTCCGGTACCACAGCACGCAACACCCCATTTCTGATGATTTTCTAGTCTCTCCCAAGCCGCGAGCGGCTGTCAAGAATAATAAATTAATAAAAATGTTTTTTTCAACTTAGTCTCTTTTTGGTTGCGGGGGGCTGCGCGCCTCGCGTAGCATTGTTGAAAATTCTAAACGGTTGGAAGTTTGCGCCCATGCTCGACACGCCCCGGAGTGCCGCCCCCGCCGAGGATATCGGCAGCCGCCTGCGCCTGGTGCGGCAGATCTACAGGGTGACCCAGCGCGAGTTGGCGCGCCGGGCCGGGGTGACGAATGGCGCGATCTCGTTGATCGAGCAGAACCGGGTTTCGCCGTCTATTTCATCGTTGAAGAAAATCCTGGACGGTATCCCGCTCTCGCTCGCGGATTTTTTCACGCTGAACCTAGAATCCTCGGAAAATGTGTTTTTTCAGGCCGCTGACCTGACCGAGATCGCCTTCGGCGAGCGGATCTCGATGCGGATGGTCGGCAATAATATCAAAAACCGGGCCATGCAGATGCTGCACGAGACCTACCAGCCGGGCGCGGATACGGGCGAGGAGATGCTGCGCCACCAGGGCGAGGAGTGCGGGATCATCACCGCCGGATGCCTCGCGGTGACCGTGGGCACGCAGGAGCAGGTTCTATATCCGGGCGATGCCTATTATTTCCGGTCGGATATTCCGCACCGCTTCCGCAACCCGGGCGATACGCCCTGCGAGCTGATCAGCGTGAACAGCCCGCCGAGTTTTTGACTCACCGGAGGTGGGTCAGTTCCAGGCCCAGTGGCCAGGGTGCCAGACGCCGTAGGGGCCAAAAAATCCGCCGACCCAATGCTGGTTATAGGGTGGCGGACCGGGCGGCCCCTCACCCACGCCGGGTGCCGGGCCGAAGCCGCCGCGCCAATGGCCTGGTATCCAGCGTCCAGCGGGGCCGAAATGGCCGACAATCCATACGCCCGGGCCGCCGCGCCAGTGGCCGGGAATAAAGGCGCCGTTCGGCGCATAGTGAGGAGGGATCCAGGTGGCGGCCCGCGCCGGGGCTATTGGCGCGAGCAGCAGTGCGGCGCTGGCACTGGCGGCTAAAATCATCGTCCTGAATAGTCTCATCGCGCTTTACTCCAGCTTGGAGCTTTTATTATCGGAGGTTTTTGTAACACAGCGCGACAAAATGAAATGAACTAGCCGAGCAGCGCCGCCGCCAGCGCGTGCCAGCTTTGGGCGTCCGGTGCCAGGAGCAGGCCTCCTTCGGTTTCAGATGGCACGTACTCGGAGCCATCGAAGCGCCGCGCGTAGCCGCCCGCCTCCCGGTGCAGCAGGAAGCCCGCCGCATGGTCCCAGGGCAACAGCCGGCCGAACATTTGCGCGTGGCAGTGTCCCGCCGCCAGCATACGATATTGATGCGCGGCGCAACGATAGTCGGTCACGGCGGCCAGCCGGTCCAGCCGGTGCAGCACCTGGCGGCGTAGTGGCTCGGCCAGATAACGCCAGGAGATGGAACCGACCATGCAACCGACCGGCACGGCGGGCGCCACGGTGAAGCGCCGCTGCGTGCCATCCGCCGCGCGTAGCCAGGCGCCGCCGCCCTGGATGGCCACCGCCGTGTCGTCGCCGACCGGGTCGTGGATGAAGCCCGCGAGCACGCGGTCGTTCTCTACCAATGCCGCCATCACGCCGAACAGGGGCAGCTCCGCGGCGTAGTTGGCGGTACCGTCGATCGGGTCCACCACCCATACCCGGCCAGGCTGCCGCAGGCGGGCGAGCAGCCCGGGATCCGCCGAGACTGCCTCCTCGCCCAGCACGTCATCGCCGGGGAACAGGCGTTGCAGGCCGGCGTGTAAGGCGCGCTCGGCGGCCTCATCGGCCACCGTCACCGGGTCCAGCGGGCCGGATTTGGTGCGGATGTCCGAGGCGGTGAGATGCCGGAAGTGCGGCATGATCAGCGTGCGGGAGACCTCGCGCAGCAGCGCCACCACATCGGTGATCTCGGCCGGGCTCACAGCTGCTCGAACCGGGCTTTATCCGCCGGGCTGAGGCGAAGTTGCAGCCTCACATGGGTCTCACTGTCGTGCCGGGTGATCACCTCGGCGTGGCGGTACGCCCAGGCGATTCTGGCGCCGTCGCTCACCGGGATTTCGACCGTCAGCAGCGCCAGGGCGGCGGCCAGCCGGTGGTCGATCTCGGCCAGCAGGCGGGCCAGACCCTCACCCGTGAGGGCCGAGACGGCGATCGCGTCCGCCTGGATGATGTTCGCGACACCGCCCAGCAGATCGGCCTTGTTCAGCACCTCCAGCGTGCGCGCCGGCCAGTGCTCGTCCAGCGTGCCGTCCTGGGTCATGCGGTTGAGCACGGCGCGCACATCGGCGGCCTGGGCCTCGGAGTCCGAGTGCGCGGCGTCGCGCACATGCAGCAGAATATCCGCCTCGGAGACCTCCTCCAGCGTGGCGCGGAAGGCGGCTACCAATTCGGTCGGCAGGGAAGAGATGAAGCCCACCGTGTCGGACAGGATGACGTTGCGGCCGGACGGCAGAATGAGGCCGCGCATGGTCGGGTCCAGCGTTGCGAACAATTGGTCCTGTGCCATCACCGTGGCGCCGGTGAGCGCGTTGAACAGGCTGGATTTGCCCGCATTGGTGTAACCCACAAGCGCTACCACCGGGTGGGGCACGCGCTTGCGCGCGCCACGGTGCAGGCCGCGCGTGCGCCGCACCTCCTCCAGCTCCGCCCGCAGGCGGGTGATACGCTCGCCGATCAGCCGCCGGTCGGCCTCGATCTGCGTCTCACCCGGGCCGCCCAGGAAGCCGAAGCCACCGCGCTGGCGCTCCAGATGCGTCCAGGAGCGCACGAGGCGCGAGCGCTGATACTCCAGATGCGCCAACTCCACCTGCAACGCGCCCTCCCGCGTGTGGGCGCGGGCGCCGAAAATATCCAGAATGAGGCCGGTGCGGTCGATCACCTTGGCGCCCCAGGCGGTCTCCAGATTGCGCTGCTGCACCGGGCTCAGCGTGGCGTCCACCACCACCACGTTCACCTCGGCCTCGGCCAGGGCGGCGCGGGCGAGCTCCACCTGGCCCTTGCCGAACAGTGTGGCGGGCGTGGGCGCGCGCAGGGTGAAGACATGCTCGTGCACCACCACCAGGCCGATCGAGGCGGCCAGACCCACCGCCTCGGCCAGCCGCGCCTCCGGGCTGCGCGCTGCCTCGGCCAGCCGCGCCACGGATTTATCCCATGGCAGCAGGATGGACGCCCGATTGGGCGGCGGCGCGGTGTCCCTCATTTCGCCGGCGCGATCAGCCCTCCAGGTCCGGGTCGTACTGCGGCTCCGCGCGTTGCAGCTTGAGCGTGCTACCGGGCTCAGCCGGTGCAGCGCTTTCCGCCTTCGCCGGGTCGAACAGCATGATCGGCGCACCCGGCATCACGGTGCTGATGGCGTGTTTATAGACCAGCTGCGTGTGGCCATCCCGCCGGAGCAGGACCGAGAAATTGTCGAACCAGGTGATCACGCCCTGGAGCTTGACGCCGTTGACCAGGAACACGGTGACGGGGGTTTTGCTTTTGCGGACATGGTTGAGGAACACATCCTGAACATTTTGAGATTTTTCGTTAGCCACGGGTTTGTCCTTGTTTTTGTCGTCTGGGTGACGATGGTGGGGTTGTTTGATCCTAAAAGCGCAAGTTTGCCGCCCCCCGCGTGGCGGCGGCGGCGGCAGGCTGACTATATCCAAATTGTGCGCCGCGGCAACCGGGGCAAGGGGCGCGTCCGCCGCAGATTAGGCCAGGCTCCAGAGCAGGGCGAAATTGAAGGCAAGGACGAGCGCTGTGGCCACCCAGCCGGCGCCGCGTAGCCAGGCGGGCGGGCGAAATACCTTTAGCCGGGATATAAACAGCATCAGCGGGACCATGGCGAAGGGCAGCTGCATGGAAAGCACCACCTGGCTCAGCACCAGCAGGTTGTTTATGCCAGCCGGACCGACCACGAGCAGAACGCCCAGCACCGGCAGCACCGCCAGGGCGCGGGTGAACACACGGCGCAGCGCCACCGGGAGCCGCATCCGCAGAAACCCCTCCATCACCACCTGCCCGGCCAATGTGCCGGTGACCGTGGCGTTGAGACCTGAGCCGAGCAGCGCGACGGCGAAGATGATCGCCGCCAGATGGCTGCCCAGGATGGGCGAGATGAGCGCGAAGGCACCGCTCAACTCCTGCACATGATTCTGCCCATGCGCGTGGAATACGCTGCCCGCCATCACCAGGATCGCCGCATTGACGAAAAAAGCGAAGATGAGGGCGGCGGAGCTGTCGATCAGCGACCAGAAGATCGCGCTGCGCCGGGCGGCATCCCCCGCTGCTATCTGGCGGGTTTGTACCAGAGCGGTGTGCAGATAGAGATTATGCGGCATCACCGTGGCGCCGATGATGCCGACCCCGATATAGAGCATCCCGAAATGGGTGAACAAGGCCAGATGCGGCGCCAACCCGGCAAAAATGGGCGCTATTGCGGGTTGGGCGAGCCAGATTTCGGTGAAGAGTGAGAGCGCGATCATGACACAGACGCCGATCACCGCGGCCTCCAGCAGGCGCATGCCCCAGCGCAGCAGCAGCAGCACCACAAAGGCGTCGAGAATCGTCAACACCGCGCCCAGCAGCAGAGGAATATGGAACAGCAGCTGGAGGGCGATGGCGCCGCCGATGACCTCCGCGACGTCGCACGCGATAATGGCAAATTGCGCACAGGCCCAGAGCGTTATGGCCGAGATGGGCGAGACCGCATCGCGCGTGAGCTGTGCGAGGTCCCGGCCGGAGGCCAGGCCGAGCCAGGCGGCGAGCGCTTGCAGCACCATCGCCATGACGCTGGCCAGCAGCACCACCGAGAGCAGCATATAGCCGTAGGAAGAGCCCGCGGCGAGGTCGGTCGCCCAGTTGCCTGGGTCCATATAGCCTACCGCGATGATATAGCCGGGGCCGAAAGCGGCGAAAAACCGCCGCCATCTGGCTGCGCCTGAAGGCGCGCGCACGCTGCCATGGACCTCCGCCAGCGAGTGGTCGTGCAGCGCAGCCGGCGCGATGAGGTTGTCCTTGCTGTTCATCATGCACCAATATGTAGCCTGTGCTACAATTTGGTCAAGCTTGTCAGAAACCATGATTTCATCCAGAATCGGCGACCGACGGAGACGCGACCTTGACGCGACAAACACACCAAAAACCGGCTGTTGCGGCGCCCATGCCCGCGGAGACCAGCCAGGCCCGGCGCTTTGGCAAGACCCGCGCCGCCCAGGCCCAGGCTTTGCTGGAGGATTATGCCGAGCTGATCGCCGACCTGCTGGCCTGCGATGGCGAAGCGCGGCCAACGGACATCGCGCGCCGCCTTGGCGTCTCCCACGCTACGGCGATCAAGACCATCGGCCGGTTGAAGCGCGAGGGGCTGGCGACCTCCCTGCCCTACCGCGGCGTGTTCCTCACCCCAGCCGGCGAGGCACTGGCGAACAAGGTGCGCACCCGCCACCGGCTGGTGGTGGCCGTGCTGATCGCCATCGGCGTGCCGGCGGAGGCCGCCGAGCAGGACGCGGAGGGGATCGAGCATCATATCTCACCCGCCACGCTGCGCGCGTTCTCGGCGTTTTTGAAGCAATATGCTGGAGGTGCGCCATGAAGACCGTCTATAGCGCTGATCATTTCCTGCACCGGAGCCCGGGCGAGGTTTATCTGGGCGAGTATGTCCCTGCGTTCGAGAAGCCCGAGCGCGCCGAGCTGGTGCTGGCCCGTGTGCGGGAGGTGGGGCTGGGCGAGGTCATTACGCCCGAGGTGTTCCCGCTCAGCGCCATCACGCGCGTGCACACGCCGGGCCTCGTGGAGTTTCTGCAAGGAGCCCATGCGCAATGGGTGGCAATGGGCCGCACCGGCGCTGCCGCGCCCGGCACCTGGATGACCCGTGGGATGCGCCAGGACCGTATTCCCGCCGGGTTGGATGGCCGCTTGGCGTACTATGGGTTCGACTGCGGCACGCCTATCACGCAGACCACCTGGACAGCGGTGAAATCCTCCGCCGATGTCGCGCTCACCGGTGCGGCGATGCTGAGTGCGGGTGCCGCATCCGTGTTCTCGCTCTGCCGCCCGCCTGGCCACCATGCGGGCTCCGACCATTATGGGGGCTACTGCTTTTTGAACAACGCCGCCATCGCCGCGCAGAAACTGCGCGATGACGGCGCCAGGCGCGTCGCCATTCTGGATATCGATTATCACCATGGCAATGGCACGCAGCAGATTTTCTACACGCGCGAGGATGTGTTGTTTGTCTCCCTGCATGGCCACCCGGATGAGGAATATCCGTATCTGCTGGGCTATGAGGATGAACAGGGCGCTGGTGCTGGTGTCGGCTTCAACCTCAACCTGCCGTTGAACTGGGGAACCGACTGGGCGGGCTGGTCTGGCGCACTGGAGACCGGGCTGGCGCGGATTGCCGCCTACCGCGCGGATGCGATCGTGGTGTCGCTCGGCGTGGATACGTATAAAGACGACCCGATTTCACATTTTCTGCTCGAGCACTCGCACTTCAGCCAGATCGGCGCGTGTATCGCCAGCCTGGGCAGGCCAACGCTGTTTGTGATGGAGGGCGGCTATGCCGTGGCCGAGATAGGGATCAATGCCGCCAATGTGTTGACCGGGTTTGAAGGGGCCGGTTGCCGGGCCAAACCGCAGCCCGTATAAGCCCGCCTGCGCGTGGAGAGGTGCCAGAGTGGCCGATTGGGACAGTCTCGAAAACTGTTGTGGGTGCAAGCCTACCGTGGGTTCGAATCCCACCCTCTCCGCCAATTTTTCAAGCCAACAAATTGAAAAATAACAATAAAATTTATGACGAAAAACTAAAATCTACAGATTTCTCAACAATCTGAAAAATACTTATGACGGTTGGCGCATCCTAACCGGGTTTCGTCATCTATGGGCCACAGGTCGGCGCCAATGCCTGATTAGGCTTTGTCTGACCTTATCCGCATTCGCACGGCCGAGGGAGGAGTCGTGCGACAGCGCGTGGGCAGCACATAGGACGCCCCATGCCCTAACCCTGCAACAGCAGGTTGAAGCCCGCCAGCGCCGCGCTGAAGGGGCCGCTTTGAAGGAATTGGCCCGCAGCTACGACGTCAGTCCCGCGACTATCTCCCGAAATACCGCGTGACGAGCTTATTTACTGGACTGATGTAAACTGGTGCAATAAACACCAAATATGGCTCGACCCAAAGGACACAGAAAAGAAGCCCGTCTATCGGTCAGTTTCGATAGCATGGATTACGCGCAGCTTAATGCGCTGGCCGCGCGCCGTGATGTGTCTGTGGCTTGGCTAATTCGCTCGGCGGTGCATGATCTAATTAGCCGTGAGCGTGACGCGGTAGAAAATCCGGAATTGCCCTTAGTCCGCCGCCAATCCCGTACCAAGGATATCCGCCATGATTGATAGTATTATTGTCCGCGACCGTTTGCCGGTGAGCGTCGAAGGTGCAGGCGCCGCCTATTCCGTACGTGACGTACGGACGGCGGATGTATCGGGCGTTTTTTCGACAGACTATGCGCGCCAATTCAAGAACTATTTGGCCCAAAAAACGACAGCCCCGCTCTTGTTAAAGGGAGACGCACTGGATGTTTTGAAATCGATGCCAGAATCATCGATTGATTTTGTTATGACGTCGCCGCCCTATTGGGGAAAGCGTGAATATGAAAATGGTGGAATCGGCTTAGAAGAAGACTTTCGCGATTTCGTGAAAAATTTGGCGGCAATTTTCTCGGAGGTGCATCGGCTTCTTAAGCCTACAGGATCATTTTGGCTGAATCTCGGCGACAGTTATAGCGGAAAGTCACTTGTTGGCATTCCCTGGCGTGTCGCATTTGAATTGATTGATAATCAAGGCTGGGTACTTCGAAACAACGTGATCTGGAGCAAGTTAAAAGGAGGGATGGACAACAGTACCGACCGTCTTGCCAATGTGCATGAGCACGTATTTCATTTTGTGAAGCAGCCAAAGGGCTACTACTATAATGCAGATGCCATCCGCTCAAAGCTTCGTGAGGCTCGCGTTGTAAATGGTGCCGTCATTTCTGCAACAGGCGTAACGGGAGTTAGGTACAAGCGCCAGCTCGAACTATCGACAGCGTTATCAGAGGACGAAAAAAAGGCGGCGTTTTCCGCCCTTGAACGGATGTTGGCGGACGTAGCGGCCGGCAACGTATCGGATTTTCGAATGATAATTCGAGGGCAGCAGCGGACAACTCATTCAGACAGTGAGAAGGTTTCCGGCCGAGCAAAAGAGCTTAGAGACCGAGGGTTTTATTTTTTAAAGTATCATCCGAAGGGAAGTAAGCCAGGCGATGTATGGGAAATTATTCCAGAGGATACACAGGGTCGGATAGCGCATTTTGCATCTTATCCATTAGACCTTTGTCGGCGGCCGCTTTTGGCGACCTGTCCAACTGGCGGCGTTGTTCTTGACCCCTTTTGTGGGACAGGGACAACGATGCTCGCTGCGCGCCACCTTGGCCTAAAGTCAATTGGAGTTGATATTTCCTCTCGATATTTAGAAATGACACAAGAAAGGTGCGACGGATTAATATGAGCAAAGTTGTAGAAATTTTCGGCAAGGGCGCTCATGCCGTCGATGTAAATTGGCCGGAAGTGATCACCGCACAGCAGTGCATTTTTTTAAACAAAAAGTGCTATAAAATTCGGAAATCTGATCCGGCTACAGCCATAGGCACTTGCACGGTACTCTACGGCAAGCCGCAGGAACCAATAATAATCTGCCCGACACGATTGATCGAACGGCGGCAAATATTTATTGATTGCCTGCATCTACTAACCATGCATGAGCCAGGCAATGAGCTTCACTTGGTGCCAGAGGTAACCGTTCCAGGGGGTAGCATTGATTATGTGATTGTTTCCGCCAAAGACGGAAAAGTTTGTGATTTTGTAGGCATTGAACTGCAAACTCTTGATACAACCGGTACTGTTTGGCCAGAGAGACAACGGTTATTAGCGGAGCTGGGTGTTCCACGAAAAGATGACGCCGAACACTCTGAGAAAACTTTTGGCATGAACTGGAAGATGACGGCAAAGACTATTCTAGTCCAGATGCATCACAAGGTTCAGACGTTTGAGTATGTGAATCGAAAGCTCGTGCTCGTGATTCAGGATAAATTTCTTGCCTATATGACAGGCAAATTCAAATTTGATCACCTAAAAAATCCGCCGCTTGTCGGTGACTCTTTACATATGCACGCTTACAAAATGAGCCAGGTAGACAATGGTGATTTCAAGCTGTCGCTTGCGGCACGTCTCAGCACGGACGCTCTTGGTATCGCAACTTGTCTAGGATTACAGGCAGAAGCGCGCATCGAGTTGGAGCAGATCATAATGGCGTTACAGGCGAAAATTTCGCCAGCGACGTTGTTTCGTCCAGTTTAAAGTTTCTGAAGTTAAGCTATCAATGAAAAGCCTGCCGCGTTGCCGTGGCAGGCTTCATTTCCTTGATGCCCCCGCCCTCACCCCGCAGCAGCGGGGCGAAGCCCGTCAGGTCGCGTTCAACATCCGCCAAGCCGCCCAGCACGGCCAGCATGAGCCGGCCGGTTGGTGCCGGTATTGGCCCAAGGCTCCGCCAGCGAGCGGAACCGCGCGCCGGCGTCCGCGATCTGCTTGACGACAGCGAACAGATCGAAAGTGGAGCGCGCCAGGCGGTCGGTCCGCGTCACTATCACCACGTCGCCGGCGGCGAGCAGCCGGAGTATCTTCAAAAGTTCTTTCCAGTCAATCGTAAGCGATGCTTTGCGGCCCTGTGGTTTGGCTTTGACTTTCGCGTCAGGCTGTGGCCGCCGCTTCGGCAAGACCGAGTTGGCCAAATCATGGATTATGCAGGGTCTGGTGCAGGGCGAGGCCTGCGCCTGGATCGCGCCGCAGCACATGACCTCCGCCGAGGTCTTCCATGACCTCCGCGACCGTCTGGAACCCCTGCTTCAGGCCGGGTCTCGTGCCGATGGCGTGATGCGGTTGGCAACCGGCGGCCGCCTCGATCTCTGGTCCCTCGAAAACCCGATTACCGGCCGTGGCCGGGGCTACTCCCGTGTCGTGATCGACGAGGCTGCCTACACCCGGCCTGGCGACAGCCATAGCATCGGGTCAATGCTCAATCTGTGGGAGACAGCTATCAAACCGACACTCTACGACCATGCCGGTCAGGCGCTCGTCTGCTCCAACGACGCCACGGCGGTGACATGCTTTGCCTACGATAGACTCTCCATGACCCAGCCGCTCTGCATTCTGGACTGGGACCTCGCACAGATCGAAGGCGCATTACTCGAGGCATGGCTGCCAAGCGTCTTCACCAGATTGGATGAGCTGGCGCGTGAATGTGGAGCACGGCACGGCTCAATAGGAGCCTACATCGAGGACAAAAATTCTGGAACAATCCTATTGCAGCAAGCTCTCCGCCGCGGATACCCGGCCCAAAAGATCGAATCGCGCCTCACCGCCATGGGCAAGGATGAGCGCGCGCTATCCGTCTCAGGCTACGTCCACCGAGGTCTTGTAAAATACACCGAGCACGCGTTCAACAAGATCGCGGAATACAAGCGCAATCTGCGAAACCATCTACTCGACCAAGTCGAGAGCTTTCGCATCGGTGACAACCACCGCCGCCGTGAGGACGATCTCCTCGATACCTTCTGTTATGGCATCGCCATGGCCTTGGGGAACAATGATGGATTTTAGGCCCGGATTCGGCGTGCCGAAATATCAGGTTCGCAGCCTCTGGCCTCACAGCGTGGCGATCTTTATGCAAGCAAGCCCCAGAATGAACTCTTCCGCCCATGCTCCAGGCGCAGCCGCGCGACATAGGTCTTGTGGGGCTCATGGGTGCCAAAATCCACAACCGCTGCCGCCAAGCTTTCGCAATCCCGCAAATGCCGCGCGGCATGCTTGTACCGGCTGGTGCGATTCTTGGTCAGGGAAAAATCGATCATCGCCCGCAACACCAATATCGCCGCGAGCGGATGTTTGGCCGCGAGCGCATCGGCGGCGGGGCTGAGAATTTCATAGTGGTCACCATCCAGCTCTTTGCACCGCTGCATCACCAGCGCCGTCGCGCGGTTCAGCTCCGGCCAGGATACCAGAAAATGCAGCGCACCAATGAGATTATTTGAATTCTTCGCGTAATCCAGCGCCTTTTCTTCAGCCTCGACATCCTCGAAATCCGGCAGTTTCTTGAGGTAATCCCGCAAATGCGATACCGAGAGCGAGCGCTCGAAACAGCGCCATCTGACCGCCTGGGCGTCATCGGCGCGCCCCAATGCTTCGAGCACCTCGATCCTGGCGTCCTCATAGTCAAAATCCGGCCAGTCCCAGCCTCGTGATTTGCGTTCTACGGCAGCCTCTACCGCCACCCAGGCTTCATCCATCCGCCCAGCCGCGAGCAGGCGCAGGGCAATCTCGGCGGCAATCTTGGGCACCTTGCGCGTCTCCGCCTCATATTGGGCGATGAAGGCATCCACATCGCCCTGCGCATCGGCGATCTCCTGCAAGGCCAGTTTCACGGTGCCGATGCGAGAACTCTCGGCGATCTCGTCCTCATAAATCGGCCCGGCGGAGCCATAACCGATCTTGATACGGTCTTTCGTGGCTGGCTTTTCCACCTTGCGATTCGAAAGGTCGATCATGAGTTGCTTCAAACGCCCCAGCCCTTCCGCCCCCAGCGCCTTGGCCAAAGCGGAAATCAACCCATCGAACTGGCCGTAATCATTCGCCACCAGCGCATCAAAGGCCCAATCCGCCAGCGTTGCCGGAGCGGCCTTGGCCAGCACGGCGACACTGCCCAGATCATCGCAGGCCTGATGAAAAATCGGGCTGATCACGCCGTTGCTGTCATCACAGCGCGCGAAGACCGGGCTGGCCAATGCCATGAAGCGCCATAGCAGCTCGAGCGCTTCCCGCGGATCATCCCCAGCGATGCTCCCGACAATGGCAGCGCGCTGGGCCTCGAGGTCAGCCGCCAGGGACTTGACCCCTTGCCAATCCACAAACGAGCGCGACCTGCCGATGGCGGCAAGCCGCTTGCGGACCTCCTTGCCCAACTCAGCTGGGCTTTGCGCGCCGGCCAGCTCCATCCGCAGCCGCCGCTTCGCCAAAGCGTTTCCCGTGCTGATCTCGAGCAGCAGCGCCGCCAGGCGTTCCGCGCCGAGCGCTTCCAGGTTTTTGGCATTCAGAGTCGTTGTCCCGGCCATGCAATGTCCATCCAATGTTACCCCGTCGTGGCATGATCCGCTTTGGCCTGGCAAGCCATGCCGGCGCGGCCCAAATTGCGCGCCCGCGCAATTCCGAAGCCCCATTCAAATTATTGATTTTTCTTGTTTTAATCAGCCATGCAGATGATCGATCAAGAGCTTTTATGTAGGGCTCTCCCGCGCCAAGGACACCACCAACATTCACACCAACGACCGGGACAAGCTGGTGGGCGCTCTGCTGGGGTGCGCGGCGCAACCCCCCTCATACCGACATGGCGCTTTGAGGCCAAACCAAATAGCATTACACGACCATTGGAGCGTGGGCGAGATTTTGGCGATCCGGCCGGTCTCCCCTTGAATCGGGAGTTTCTATATAGGCTTGCCGCATGAACGCTGTTGAAATTGAAGAGGCCGTTACCGCCCTGGCCGAACAGCCATTCGATGCGGCTGAGTTCCCCTATGCCTTCCTGGAGGCATTCGGGAACAAGGAAACCACGATCAAGCGCCTGCGCAAGGGCGAGTCGAACAAATCTGACCTTGCTGGCCCTTGGGGCGGCGTGCTGCAAACCAACAATATCCATATCGCCACCTGTGCGCCCGGCGAGGTTACCAAAACCCTCGCGGCGCTGCGGGCCAGCCCGGCGACGGCGCGGGCCAAGGCGAAATTTGTTCTGGCGACAGATGGCGAGATGTTCGAGGCGGAGGATTTGCAATCGGATGATCCACCGGTTGCCTGCGCTTATGCCGATTTTCCGAACCATTTCGGGTTTTTTCTGGCGCTGGCCGGCATCACCACTGTCCGCCAGATCCGCGAAAGCTCATTCGATATCCGGGCCACCAGCCGCCTCAACCGGCTTTATGTCGAGTTGCTGAAAGACAACCCGGATTGGGGCACCACACAGCGCCGCCATGAGATGAACCATTTCATGGCGCGGCTGATTTTCTGCTTCTTCGCCGAGGACACTAATATTTTCAACGGCGCTGGCGTTTTTACCGCGACCATCGAGCAGATGAGTGCGCGGGATTCCTCCAACACGCATGAGGTGATTGGCACGCTGTTTGGCGCCATGAACACCAGGGCGGATAAGCGCGCCGACGCCGGGATTCCACGTTGGGCGGATGTTTTCCCTTACGTGAATGGCGGGTTGTTTTCCGGCAGTACCGAAACACCGCGGTTTTCGCGCATTGCGCGGTCCTATCTGCTGCATATTGGCGGGCTGGATTGGAAGCAGATCAACCCCGATATTTTCGGCTCGATGATCCAGGCCGTGGCGGATGATGAGGAGCGCGGCGCGCTGGGCATGCATTACACCAGCGTACCAAATATCCTGAAGGTTCTCAACCCGCTGTTTTTGGATGATTTGCGCGCCAGGCTGGCGGAGGCGGATGACAACCCGCGCATGTTGCTGAATTTGCGCAAGCGCATGGCGAAAATCCGGGTGTTTGACCCCGCCTGCGGCTCGGGCAATTTTCTGGTCATCGCCTATAAGGAGATGCGGGCGATTGAGGCTGCCATCAACCAGCGCCGGGGCGAGGCTGAGCGGCGCAGCGACATCCTAAAAACCAATTTTCGCGGCATTGAGCTGCGTAATTTTCCGGCCGAGATCGCGCGCCTCGCGCTGATCATCGCTGAATATCAGTGTGATGTGCTGTACCTGGGCCAGCGGCAAGCGTTGCAGGATTTGTTGCCGCTGGATGCGATGAACTGGATTACCCATGGCAACGCGCTGCGGCTGGATTGGCTGAGCATCTGCCCGCCCACCGGGACGGGCGTGAAGCATCATGCCGACGACCTGTTTCATACTCCAGTCGATCAGGCCCAAATCGATTTTGAGAACGTGGGCGGAGAGACGTATATTTGTGGAAATCCTCCATATGCAGGCAAAGGAAAGAAGACGCCCCAAGAAATTGATGACATGGAGTTCGTCTTTGGCCATCGTGGTGTAAAGCATGGCTATATAGACTATGTCGGTTGCTGGTTTATGAAAGCTGCTGACTACGGTGTAAGGACGAGTTCAGCTTACGCATTTGTCACTACAAACTCCCTCTGCCAAGGGCATCAAGTGCCACTCATTTGGCCACTGATCTTCACAACAGGTCACCAGATATTTTTTGCACACACCTCCTTTAAATGGGCTAATCTAGCAAGCAACAACGCAGGAGTCACAGTAACAATCATCGGATTATCTAAGGAACCTCTGCATAACATTATGATTCCCTGTTCGTTTTGAATTTTGTACACTACTCCTGCATGGGCAGGGGGCAGCATTGAAGCAGATGACATTTTCGACGGCTGGGTTTGATCGCTACGCG
>JAJZGI010000075.1 GCA_021798575.1 Pseudomonadota bacterium
CCCAGCCGTCGAAAATGTCGTCTGCTTCAATGCTGCCCCCTGCCCATGCAGGAGTAGTGTACAAAATTCAAAACGAACAGGGAATCATAATGTTATGCAGAGGTTCCTTAGTTTTCCGAGGTCGATGAAGGTGAACAGGTTCTCTCGGATTTTTTCAGCCGTTTTGGCGTCGCGCGCATCGATCGCGCCCAGAACCATGTCCGACATGCCGGTTTGCAGATGGTTGAGAATATCCGCCGTCTGTTTCGCGCCGCCGAGGTTGGTCACGCGCCGCCCACCGGTGGCGGAGCTGCTCATCAGCTCCGCCAGCATGTCCCGCAGCTCCGTTACTGCGCCGGGCGAGACGACATCGAGCGTCGAGAAACGGTAGAGGGATTCCGCCGCCAGCGCTTCGGGCAGAAAGGCGAGCATGTTCGCGCCCAGCTCGTGCGGGATATGCGCGAGCAGCAGTGCGATGGTCTGCGGGCGCTCATGAGTCATCTGCATCGCCAGCGTGCGCGGGTCGGCGTTCGGCGGCAGGTTGAAGGCGGAACGTTTCTCGGCCCGCGTGAGGCGTTCCAGAATCTCCCGCGCCTGGTTCTCGCCCAGGGCGGAGACCAGCACGCGATTGAGAAACTTCATGCCATCGCCGCCGATGCCGGTGATACCAAGGTCGCTTGCGAAGGCCAGCATCACATCCTCCCGCACCGTGGGTGAGATGGCTTTTAGCTTGGTCAGGGCGGTGGAGATCCGCGCGACTGCGGTCTCGTCCATTTCCCGCAGCACGGCGGCGGCGGTGTCCTCGCCCAGCTCGCGCAGCACCATGGCGGCGCGCTCCGGCCCGCTGATCGCCGGTGCGGGGAGTTGCTTCGGCGAGTCACTCACCGTCTTCGGCCCAGCTCTGCAACAGGCGCGCGACTCCGGGGATGTTTTCACCGGCCTGCGCGCGAAGGTCCGAGAAGTCCCGTGGCGGCAGCACCACCGGCATCGGCCGCTGCGGTGTTGGCAGCAGGGCCTGAAGGTTCACCCCGGCGATCCGCCGCCCGACCGGCATGGCCAGGCCGAACAGCAGCGCCGCGGCGGCCATTAGCTCCAGCA
The DNA here is from genome assembly GCA_021798575.1 of Pseudomonadota bacterium. Classification (GTDB taxonomy): domain Bacteria; phylum Pseudomonadota; class Alphaproteobacteria; order Acetobacterales; family Acetobacteraceae; genus Acidocella. The sequence continues at coordinate 1,078 of JAJZGI010000075.1, forward strand.
GCCCGTGCGTGAGCGGTTCGGCGGCCAGCAGTATCGGGCTGTTGGAGATGCCGCCAGGCTGCTTCTGGAACGTGGTGGCCAGCACGCTCACATTCACGACCGGATAGGCGAAGGCACCGGCGATCGCGGTTTTGACCTGGGCGATGCTCACCGCGCCCATCGCCGTTTTATTCAACACGACGGAAATCGCAATGGATTTCACGGTCCAGTCCGGCGTGCTGATGTCGCTTTCGCTCTGGTCCGTCACGTAGGTCTCGTCCAGCTGGCTGTCGGTTTGCCGTGGCTGGGCCGCCGCGGTGTTGGGTTTGGATGCACTCGGTGTCTTTGTCGTGCTGGCCGTGGTCGCGGGTGGCGGCTCGTTCGAGAGCGCGCCTGGAATGCCGATGGCGGTGTCCGTTTGCCCCCATTGGTCCGACAGCGAGCTCGTCTCGTGCGCGACCAGATGCGCCGGGCCGTAGAGAATTTGGTGTGTGTGCTCGTGCGTGAAATCGAGATCCGCCGATACGTCCGTCTGGAAATTGCCGGCGCCGACCAGCGCGGTGAGCAACCCTGCGACGCGCGCCTGCGCCCCGGCCTCCACCTGCGCCACGGTGGCGAGCTGCGTGCCCGCCGATGCGCCGCTGCCGGGCGGATATACGGCCACGCCCGAGGTGGTGACCACGCTGACCTGCGCGGCGGAGAGCCCAGGCACGGCGCCAGCCACAAGGTTGGCGATCGCCGGACCTTGGGATTGCGCATCAGCGGCGTCCGCCTGAATGACAACCGAGGCCGTGGGGCTGGGCTGGTCCGCCAGGAACGGCGTGCTGGGCGGCAGTGCGAGGAACACCTGCGTCGCCTGGATTCCATCCATGCTCTCGATGGATTGCTGCAATGAGAGTTGCAGCGCCTGCACGGCCATGGTGGATTGCGCGAGGCTGGAGGCGGTCATCGGCGCGTCCTCCAGCGTGCTCCAGGCAGTCGAGACATCCGAGCCCGGTACCTGCGCTGAGCCGAGTTGCAGGCGCGCCTGCGCAAGCTGTGGGGCTGGGACCAAAATCACGTTGCCCGCCGCCTGCAACTGGTACGGGATGCCGAGCTTTTGCAGCTGCGCGATCACCTTGCCGCCATCCGCCGGGGAGAGCCCGTCATCCAGCACGACATAGGGTGGGTCGGCCATCTCCAGCCACACGACCACCGTCAGCGCGCTCAGGATGACCGCCGCGACCGCCCAGGTGATCCGGGGCAGCGCCGCCGCGCGGGCCTGCAACAGGCCGAGAACTTCACGCCAGTCCGACATCAGAACTGCATGTTCATGATCGAGGAGTAGGCCGACACCACCTCGTTGCGCACGGCGACGGTCGCGTTCCAGGCGACCTCGGCACGGTCGCTCGCGACCAGGGCTTTGGCGAGGGTGGCGCCGGGCGCGCCGGTGACATAGCCCGCCTGCGCCACCGAAGCGTTGTTCTGCGCCGCGCTCACATCCTGCAACGCGCCGTTTATGAGGTCCAGAAAGTTGTTCGGAGCGGTGCTGCCGGTGGCGGTGCCCGGCTGGCCCGGCGTGGCGAGTGGTAGCCCCGGCAGGATAGGATTATTCAGCATTTTGTCTTTCCATCAACATGATTTTCGGATCGTGGGTGGCTGCCAGCGAATTGGATTCAGCTATCATTCACATCTTAATATCTTCATAAAATACGGACGTGAGGCGTGGCGCGGAGAAATTCGCGCGGCTTTCTGTTATGAAATTGCAATATTTTAGGAGGGTGATGAGATGCATTCGCCGGAGATACCGGCGTGAGGCTAAGAATTCATTAAAAACCGCGACGCGGGGAGAGGATGTTAATGAAAGCTGCAAAATTCTCGTGATGAAAATGGCGAAGGCGGAGGAGGAGAATGCGTTATCTTAACCCGGCTTCAATACTCGTGCGCCAGAATACGAGAGGATGAATCAAAACCACCCCAATGGAGCCCGACTCAATGCCTGTTATTTTAGTTCTCGATGATTCGGCAACCATGGTGATGAGCCTTTCGCACATCCTGAAAGGTGCGGGTTATGAGGTGGAAGTCGGGATGAACGGCCGCGAGGGTATCACGCGGATATCGGAGGGGGTGAAGCCGTCCGTCATCCTTACCGACCTCAACATGCCGGAGCTCGATGGTATCGGCTTTATCAAGGAGGCGCGAAAAATCGGCAGCACCAAATTCACCCCGATCATCGTGCTGACCACGGAATCCGGTGGGCGCAAGCGCGATGAGGCGCGCGCCGCCGGTGCCTCGGGCTGGCTCACCAAGCCCGCGGAACCCAACCAGCTGCTCGCCGTCGTGAAGCAACTCTGCCCCGCCAAATAAGGATCGTTGTGCTGATGTCCGTCACCAAGGAAGCCAATGAACATCTGGTCTGTGCAATCCTGGCCGAGCAGGTGGCGGCATTGCGCGACCGGATGGATGCCAGCGCCGCGTTCGACCTGCTCTGGCGTACCACCGCTCTGCTCTCATGGCTCTCCGGCCTGCTGGCCGAGAATCAACGTCATGGTGGGCAGTCCAACCCGGTGTTCGAGCGCGAGCGGGCCGAGGCGATCGTGCAGGTGGCGGCGATCCGCACGGAGCTGGATGAGCTGGCCTTTGTGCAGGCGCAGCGGCAGGATTTTGCACGGCAGATCGCCGACTGTATCGTCACCGCGCTGGAGCGCATGGCCGTGGCGGAGATGCCGCGTGGCACGAGTTTCTCCTCGGGCGATTTGGCGGCGTTGTATGTGAGCGAGGACCAGCGCAAGCTGCATGATTCTGTCCTGCGGCGATTGACACGGGGTTAGGATTTCGGCGTCCAGATCTCGCACCATCCGCTGGGCGAGATCCGCCCCGCCACCAGCTTGCACCGGCCAGAGGGCAGGTTGCCCGATGGCGGTTGCGCGATGAAATAGACGCACTGGGCGCAGACATGGCCCTGGGACGGCACGTCCTGATACCCCACCGCGGCTTTGTCCAACGGTGCCGGGTCCGCCTGGGCGGGTTGGAGTGCGGCAAAGCCGGCGCCGACGGTTAGGGTGAGCATGGCGCGTCTGCTGGTCATGTGATCCTCATGCGGTGGGCGAGATGAGGGCGATGCGGGCGTTCAGCGTCTCATGCTGGCTGCCCAACGGCCCGGAGAGCAGCACGCCGGAGAGACCGCTGCCGCCCGCCGCCGCACCTTCCATGCGCAGGGTGAGCGTGACGGGCACGGTTTTGCCAGCAAGGGTAGCGAACCCGGCCAGGTGACCGCCCGGGCTGCAAGCCCCTGAGAGATCGACCGCCGTGCCTGCTGATGACGCCAGATGCGCACTTACGATGCAGTTGTCGGGGTTGCCGAATAATTGCAGCGTGCCGGAGATGTCATCCACCACCGCGCCGTTCAGCGTCGCCTGCGTGTCCCCGGTACTGAGCTCCACCCAGTCCGACGCCAGGGGACGTAGCGCGCTGACATCGGCCGCGGTGACGTCCACCGGCGCCTTGTTGCCCCAGCTGGTCCGTACGTAATTCGCCAGCGCCGCGATTTGGGTATCCGAGAGTTTTTGGTTGAATTCCGGCATCGAGGATTGCGCCGGATGCCACGGCTTGTAGCCACCCAGAATCATCGAGATCAGATTATCCGCCGGGCCGTTCCACAGCGCCTGGTTGCCCGCGAGGTTGGGGAAGTTGTTCGCCAGACCCTGGCCTTGTGCGCCGTGGCAGCGGGCGCAATTCTGGTAGTATAGCGCCGCGCCGCCAGCGGTGGGTGCCGCGGCGGTGGCGGGCGGAATGGCGGATTGCTCTTTGGGGGACGCGGTTTGCAGGTAGGCGACGATGTCGTGCACGTCCGAGGCTGGGAGCCGACTGAGACTATCCTCCACCACCGCCTTCATCGGGCCGAAGGGTGCGCCCGCACCCAGCGCGCCATCGTGATGGAGGTAATTGAACAGAACGTCGGGCGACCAGGCACCTATGCCGGTTTTCGAGGATGAAATATCCGGCGGATACCAGCTCTGCGCGAGAATTTGTCCGCCCGCCAGGTTGCGCTTTGGTTTCACCATCAGGATGATGTTGCGCTGACCGTGGCAGGCGGAACAATGCGCCAGCGCCTCGACCAGGAATGCCCCGTTGCGGACCTGCGGCGACCAGGACGCGCCGTAATGGATCTTCGTGCTGGTTGGCGAGAGAATCCGCAGGGCGAGCTGCCCGGCCCGCACATTGAAGGGAAATGCCATTTCATTCGCGCGGCTTTTTATCGGTGCCGGAGGGAGTGAATCGAGATACGCCTTTATCGCCATTACATCATGCCGCGAGAGTTTATTGAAATTCTGCCAGGGCATTACGGGATAGAGATAATGCGGAAAGACGAGCAGGGAGTGCCCCGGCGAGATGCCGCGATGCAGGACGTTCCAGAACTGCGCGTTTGAGTAGCTGCCGATGCCGTATGTTTTATCTGGCGTGATGTTGGGCGAGAAGATGGCGCCGAAGGGCGTTTGCAGTGGCACGCCGCCCGCATAGGGTGTGCCGCCCGGCAGGCTGTGGCAATATTGGCAGTCCCCCGCGACCGCAAGATATTCACCCCGCCGGATGAGCGCTGCCTGGGCCGGGTTGCTCGGCATTTTTACCGGCTGCGCCACCGGATCCCCCGCCATGCCTGCTGGCGGGAGTATTGCAATGTTTCCCGGGCTTGTGGTTGGGGTGACGGGTTGCGCGACGCCGGATACGAGCCAGAGCGTGCCGAATGATACGATGCCGGCCGCGAGCAGTAATATCCGTTTATGGCGCATGATATCTACACTCGGCATCTTATTCTCCGGTTGCGGGTGTGTACCAGCCGGTGCGGCGCGGAATTGCTTGCCTTGTAATTTGCGGTGTTGGCGACCTAAGGAACCTCTGCATAACATTATGATTCCCTGTTCGTTTTGAATTTTGTACACTACTCCTGCATGGGCAGGGGGCAGCATTGAAGCAGACGACATTTTCGACGGCTGGGTTTGATCGCTACGCGA
>JAJZGI010000041.1 GCA_021798575.1 Pseudomonadota bacterium
CGTAGGATAATTGCGTCCAAGCATGGAAAAATAGAAAACTTTGCCAAAAAACTAAGTAAAAACATGAAGAAAAGCCGATGTATCTCAAAATAGGCCTGATCCAATCAGACTACGCAGAGGTTCCCTAGAGCAACCTCCACAGGACTGGCCCCCAGATAATCGCCACAGCCGCCAGGAACCCAAGCGCCGTCAGATCCCCCTCGCCGAACCATTTCATTTATCGGCCTCATTAATTTCTGTTGCGAGTACCACGTTAAATTTCAACAGTGTCGAGGCAAACGCATGAGGATCGATCGACAGTTCGTTGGCAATCCCGAGAATATTGGACAGAGAGGCGGACACCGAAAGACGACCTATGTTTTTAGGTGTCTTAAGCATCTCTCCACCTTCAATAAGCCACTCGATCGATACGTTACACGCTCGGGCGACTTTTTTGGCGACGTTCGTTTGCATGTCGCGCCCTGCAAGGTAGCGATTGAGAGAACCGAGAGGCACGCCACAGCAGCGCGCTACCGCAGTTGCCCCGCCAGCCTTCTGAACGGCCGTTTTGAGCCTTTCGCACTGAGCCGTAAGATCGAACTTCATTTTTTCACCTTAATATGTTCAAGGAAATTGCCGCGCGTACCGGCGTCAGCCTTCTTCCAAGCCTTGCAGAGAGCTTCAAAAGCCTGTGCCTGTTCGTCGACGCTTAATGGCTTCGCGACACTTCGGATCGCAGATTGAACCGTGCATCCACGATCTTTGATCATATCAGCAATGGCTGCCTGCTCTTCGAGATATAGTTTGCGTATCTTATCGAGGAGCGCGCCGTTATGGGCTGCCTCGGTATGCCGTAGGACGGCCCAAACCTTCGGGTTGATCTGCGCCTTGCGCGTCAATGCCCGCTGGATCACTTTTTTTGGAAGCCCGAACTTGTCGGAAGTCTCTTTGAGAAAGGTACTCCGCGTCGGCTCCATCATGCCTTCGATCAAAGGGACAATTTGTACCTTTGATCGGCGGTCGCCTCCGCGCCTGATCTGGCCATTCAGCCGCTCCCAAATTTGGCGACGTTCTTCAATGAAATTGGCCTGGTCAAACGGGGACAGCTCATGCCGGAAAAGATTTTCATCGATTTCCCTCAGCCGCGCCTCTTCATCGCTGCATTCCACGATGACGGCTTTGATCGTCAGCCATCCGATTTTACTGGCCGCGGCGTACCGGTGGGCGCCGATATTCAGTCGATAGCGACCACCGGACTTTTCCATTACCTCGATAGGTTGGAGCTGCCCTCGCTCCCGCATCGAAAGCGCGAGGGCATCCACCTTGCTTTCATCAATGTCGCGGAGCCGATCCTCGACATCGATGATGTCCAGTTTAATATTTTCATCCCTTAAGACGTTCATATGGCGATCTCCTCGGACGTTTTTTGAACTAATCGGACTGTTTTTGAACGATCTGGTCGGGAAATCGGCGTGCCGTCAGGCCGCCAGCGCATAGGCCAGACGGCATAGGGCGGCACATGCAGCAGCTGCGCGAGCTTCCGCTCAAGCCTGGCGGACGCTAATGGGTTGATCAAAACGTTAGATATTGACTGCCGAGTTACCCCAAGATGGCGGGAAACCTCGGTCAGACTGCCAAATCGCTTGCGCAATTCCGCTTTGATATCCTCATGGTGCCAACCAGTACCGGGTAAAGGTAGGATTACGTTCGAATCGGTCATAAGTTTGCTTATTGACCTAAATTCATCTATCGTCAAATTAAATCAGGACATAAAGCAAACATATCCGCCTAATTGTTCTGTTTTATTTTTACAAGACAAAAAATGCGTGCAATAACGCCGAGATGCCTCCATTTACCTTCATACGGGTCGTGTAATTCTATGGACAGTGAAGTCCCGCCGCTGGCCCCAGATGGCGTTCAACCGCTTGATTTGGCAGCCCGTCTTCGGTATGTCCGGCTCAAATCTGGGGTAGCAAACGATTTCCATTTTGCTCAGCTTGCGGGTGTCGCTCGCTCGTCGATGAGTTTGTATCTAAACGGAAAACAACGTCCGAAAGTGTCCACCTTGCACCGGATTGCCAAGGCGACAAATGTGGATTTGAATTGGTTGCTCGGCACCGACCTGCCAAATGAGGCGGTTTCTGATGCCCCTCCCGTGCCCTCCAAATCCTGCGCATTGCTCAAGCCTGAACTTCTGGACAGCCAGGTGAATTTTTATCTGCTTGTCCTCAGCCTCACGATTTGTCAGGATCATTTCAAAAGCCAGCCAAAGCCCACGCTCCGCGAGGTTCTAAACTGGATAGCAGGGCCTTACGCCCTCCATGCCAGGCTTCCGGACGACCCTTTTCGCCTTATCCCAGGAGATACATGATATGACTGCAACAAAAGAGGCCGACCGGGCGCCAGAGATCGCTTGGATGATCGTCAAAGTCCTATTCAACCTGCTCCGTTTCGTCATCGGCGGCATGTTAACAATTCTGAGCTTTTTGCCGGTCGTATTCTTCATCATGGACTCGCAATATACGGGAGAGACGTCTCTTCTCTGGCAGAACCTCGGCGCGACGCTCTTGCATGTACTCCTTTTAGCCGCGCTGGCCTACGTCATCTGGCCCCAGCGATACGGTCCCGCGACCAAGCTTATAGAGATGTACCAGCGCCGCCGCGCTAACAAAGCCAACTAACAAAGTGGGCCATTTAGCGCCGGATACCGCTCCATTCTGCCGTTTTTACGTCACAGAACATGCATGATGCCATGCATGTTCTGAAAATATTATGTATATATTTCAAACGGTTGTCGCCATGCATGTTCGCGCAGCCGAAATTGGCCCAACGCGACAGTTCCAGCCAACGCGTCGCGGTGCAATACGCCCATATGCGAGCCCCCAGTGTGCAGCTCATCCAGCGCCCAGGGAATGCCATAATGCCAGCGTTTCTGCGGCCCACCGCTCACCACAACCCCTGTTTAAGAGGCCTCTTGAAGCCTTTAAGAACCCCGGTTACGAGCGCGCCCGTGGTATCCGCCAAAGCGCTTTTTGCCGCCCTCACATCGATTTCAACAGCAGCGCAATTTTTTTGAGTGGCCTCAGATGGGTTGAATTTCAATGACTTGTCCCATCAAATCCCACATCGTCCCGTGACATCCCGGTTCTAATTATTGGAGTCAAAGATCACCCGTCACCCAGCAGCGCGTGGTCCAGCGCCTCGGGGTAGGGCGTCGTGGTGCCCGCCAGATGCGCCACCTGCTCCGCCAGCTCTGCCATGGGCGCGCATTCATCTCCCGGGGCGAAGCCTGGTACCGACGCCAGAAGTTGCTCCAGCAGGCTGCTGCCCGAGCGCGGAAAACCAAGCAGGAACACCGGCTGCGCGGGGCCCGGTTCCGGCGCCCGGGGTAGAGGCTGCATCCGCTCAGCGGTGAAGTACGCCCTATAGGTCTGCGCTCTCTTCAAATACAGTGTTGGCTCGTAGGTCTGCCCATTGCGCTCGCGCAGCATTTTTTTTGCGCGGCCAAAGCTGTAAACCGCCTCCGGTATCTGCCCCAGCCTGGCCTGGGCCTGGCCCAGCGCGCTCAGCTCCGCCGCCAGCAGATTTTCTACCGGGTCGTTCAGCCGTTCCAGCGCTGCGGTCGCATCGCCGATAACGAGGTCCGTCATGGCGTGCAGCAGGCGCAGCGTGCGGTCCTCCGGCCAGCGCGCCAGACCCTCACCTAGTAGTGAGACCGTGCGCTGCACATTGCCGCGGGCCATCTCGACCTGCGCAAAACCGCCGACACCCCGTTTATTATCCGGGCGCAGCGCCAGAGCCTGGGCATATAGCGCCGCCGCCTCATCCAACCGGCCCTGGAGCTTCAAATTCCAGGCGAGATTGGCCAGCGCCATGCCATCCTCCTGCCCCAGCAAGGCGATGGCGCGGCGGTAGTGAAGCTCGCCCGGCCCGGTCTGGCCGGTCTCGGTCAGAATCACCCCCATCAGATGCTGCGCGTTGGCGTCCCGCGGGGCGGCCATAATCGCCACACCCGCCGGTGCCAGCGCCTCGGCATATTTCCCCAGCCCGACCAGAAACTGCGCCAGCTGAAGGTTCGCGGCCGCCCGCAAGGCCGGTGAGCCGGGCAGACTTGCCAGGCGGCGTGCCAGCACCTGGACCGCGGGCTGGCGGTTTTGGGCCCGGCGGATCTCAAAAAGCACCCGCAATGCCAGGCGCTGGTTGGGCGCCAGGTCGAGCAGATGCAGCACCAGCGCCTCGGCCTGTGCATATTTTTTTTCGTTGAAGAATTTTACCGCCTCAAGGGCCTTGGTATCGAGCAGGTCCACGGCCTCGCTGCCCGGCAGTGCCGAGGCATCGGCATCGCAGCAGCGGACCCGGCGCAGGTCGCTGCCGCAGGGGCATAACTCCGTGTTCAAATTATTCTCAACCTCCGTGCGCAGCCCTAGACCGCGCGGATGTTACCCGCTTCGTCCGCCAGGACAAGGTGGGGTGGCCCTGCCACCTCATGCGGCCTGGGCTAACAATATGCTTACAGGGAACATAAATTTCTGGCTTTTTCTAATTCAGTTGTGCAAGCTGTTTGGATCAACGGCGGCAAAAAACTTCAAAAAATCAATTCAGCAAGTCAGCAGGAGCAACTTTATGGAATCCCGAACCACCACCGGTGCCATCGATATTTCAGCCGACGCGAGGGTGAACAAGCTTCACGGCAAGGCGGTCGGGCTCATCGGGGTGCTATTCCTGACCATGACCGGTGCCGCGCCGGAGTCGGCCATGCTGGGTAATGTGCCCTTTGCCGCCGGGTACGGCACCGGCATCTACGCTCCGGCGGCCTTCGTGATGGCGACCATCGTGCTGGTCATTTTCTGTGTCGGCTACACCACGATGGCAAGCCAGGTCTCCTCGGTCGGCGGGTTCTATTCTTATATCTCCCAGGGGCTGGGCCGGGAGGTCGGCATGGCGGCGGGCATCACCTCACTCGCCTGCTACTCGATTTTTGAGGCGTCGCTCTACGGGCTGTTCGCCTATTTCGGCAATTTATGGCTCGCCACCAACCTTGGCATCAATATCGGCTGGATCTGGCTCGCCATGGCGGCGCTGGTGGGGGCTGGCATACTCTCGGTGCGTGACATCAAGCTCAGCGCGAAGGTGCTGGGCGTATCCCTGGTGCTGGAAACCCTGGTGCTGCTGCTGTTTGGCTTTGCCGTGCTGCTGGCGCACAAGGGCACCAGCCTCTCGGCGGCCTCCTTCAACCTGCTGCATGTCACCACGGCGGTGGCGGCACAGAAAATCGGCGGCACCGCGATTCCCGCGGGCGCTGCGGCGGTGGGCATCTTCATGGCCTTCTGGTCGTGGGTCGGGTTCGAGATGGCCCCCAATTACGCCGAGGAGAGCCGTGACCCGAAGCGGATCGTGCCGCTCTCGCTCTATATCTCGGTGGTGTTTCTCGGCGTATTCTACACATTCATCTGCTGGGCCGGAGTTTCAGCCTATCCCAACCAGGGCGCCATGCTCACCCAGGCGGTGAACAACTCCGGTGATTTTTTCCTCACGCCGATGCGCCAGTTTGTCGGCCCCTGGGGTGCCCAGCTCATGAGCCTGCTGATCCTGAGCAGCTCCTTCGCCTGCGGCATGGCCTTCCACAACACCGCCTCGCGCTATCTCTATTCGCTGGGGCGCGAGGGGGTGCTGCCAAGCCAGCTTGGTAAAACCCACGCCGTGGTGCGCAGCCCGCATGTCGCCTCCATCGTGCAGTCGCTTCTCGCGGCGGCCTGGATTCTGCTGTTCGCCGTGTTCAACGGTTTCAACAACCCGATGAACCAGGCGTATCTGGGTATCTACACGCTGTTCGCGGTGCTGGGCACGGGGATGCTGCTGGTGCTCCAGGCGCTGGTCTCCATCGCCATCTGGAATTATTTCCGCAAGAACGGCGGCGGCGGCGTCTTCAAGACCATCATCGCGCCGTGGTTTTCCTTCTTCGCGCAGATCTATCTGGTCTATCTGCTGGTCTCGAACCTGGTCGCCTTCGCGGGGACCAGCGCCTTCGCCAATGCCATCCCCGCCATCGGGCTGGTGGTGATCCTGTTTGGTCTGGCCTGGGGTTTCATCCTCAAACGCGTGAATCCGCGAGGGTACGAGAACATCGGCCATATGGTGAACGAATAGCCAGATCAATATCCGATCAGGTTGGTTCGACAGAACCAATCTGATCGGATGAGATTGATCGATAAAGCATCAATAGAGCGATTCCGATTGATCGGAAATCGCTCTAAGGCCACATCCGCCGTCGGCAAACCAGGAGCATGAATGTCAGCATCGTTGAACGGGCGCAGCGTCGTCGTCACCGGCGGCTCAAAGGGTATCGGCCGCGGCATCGCCGAGGTGTTTGCCCAGGTGGGTGCCAGGGTTGCCCTGCTGGCGCGCGATGCCGCACAGCTTGAGGCCGCGGCCGCTGCCATCGGCCGTGGCGCGTATGGCCTCTGCGCCGATGTCACCTCCGCCCAGAGCCTCCAGGCGGCCTTTACCGAGGTGGCGCGGCGCGGCGGTGGCATCGATGTGCTGTGCGCCAACGCCGGTATCTTCCCGCCCGCAACACTGGAGGACATGACCGAGGCGCAGTGGGACTTGGTGAACAACACGAACCTGAAAGGCACGTTTTTCGTGGTGCAGGCCGCATTGCCGTATCTGAAAAACTCCGACCAGGGGCGCATCGTGCTCACCTCCTCCATCACCGGGCCGGTGACCGGCTTTGCCGGCTGGTCGCACTACGGTGCCACCAAGGCAGGCCAGCTCGGCTTCATGCGCACCGCCTGCCTGGAACTGGCGAAATACGGGATCACGATGAACGCGGTGCTGCCTGGCAACATCCTCACCGAGGGCTTGGCCGAAATGGGCGTGGACTACCAGAATTCCATGGCCGCCGCCGTGCCGCTCAAGCGCCTCGGCAATGTGGCGGACATCGGCCATGCGGCGCTCTATTTCGCCTCGAAGGAGGCGGGCTATGTCACCGGCCAGACCCTGATCGTCGATGGCGGCCAGATTCTGCCCGAGAGCCCGGAGGCAATGGCCTGATAAACGCCTAACCCAGGCGCTCCAGCCGCCAATAGACCGGTTGCCTGCCCGCCAGAATCGCCTTCGCCTCATAGCGTGTGGGCGGCCAACCCGCCGGGCGGCTCAGGCTACGCTCGACGATGAAATCATCCTGCGCGGCCAGCACCGCATCGGTCCACGCCTGGTAAGTCGGATCATCCGAGGCGATGCGCCATTCGCCGCCCGGGCGCAGCACGCGCGCCGCCTCGCGCAGCATCTCCGGGTGCACGAAGCGGCGCTTGGCGTGGCGCGCCTTGGGCCAGGGGTCGGGGAACATCAGGAATAATCTGCTCAGGCTGCCATCCACCATGCCGCGCAGCAGCGGGCGGGCGTCGTTGGTGAACAGGCGCAGGTTGGCGGGTGGTAATTCCTCCGCTGTCAGGCGCGAGAGCAATGAGCAGATGCCGTTCTCGAACACTTCCGCCGCGATGATCCCGGCATCCGGGTTGGCCAGAGCCAGCGCATGGGCGTGCTCGCCGCCGCCAAAGCCGATCTCCAGCCAGGTTTCCCGCACCGCACCGCCAAAAGGCACCTCGGGCCAGGCGACACGCGGCAGCAACGTCGCCAACAGAAGCTCCTGTCGCGGGCGGAGTTTTTTTCCCTTGGTGCGGCCATACAGCCGGTCCGGCGCGGGTTTGGTCGGCATGGCCGCCGGGTCTACCTCCCGAAGGCGGCTTTCAGCGCCGGAACCAGGTCGGTCTTCTCCCAGGTGAAGGTGCCGAGGTCCGCATCCGGCGCGCGACCAAAATGCCCGAAGGCCGAGGTGATGGCATAGATCGGCCGGTTGAGCTGGAGATGCTCGCGAATGCCGCGCGGGCTGAGGTTGACGAGCTGGCGCAGCGTCTTGCCCAGCTTCAGCGGGTCTACATCCTGCTCGGTGCCGTGCAGATCAACATAGAGCGAGAGCGGCTGGGAAACGCCGATGGCATAGGAGAGCTGGAGCGTGCAGCGCGCCGCCAGCCCGGCCGCCACCACGTTCTTCGCCAGATAGCGGCACACATAGGCCGCCGAGCGGTCCACCTTCGTCGGGTCCTTGCCGGAGAACGCGCCGCCGCCGTGCGGCGCCGCACCGCCGTAGGTATCCACGATGATCTTGCGCCCGGTCAGCCCGCAATCGCCGTCCGGCCCGCCGATCACGAAATTCCCGGTCGGGTTCACATAGAACTCCCGCGCCTCGGGCATCCAGCCGGCGGGCAGCGCGGCCCTCACGATCGGTGTGAGCATCTCCCGGATCCGCCCGGCGGTCATCCCCTCCTCGTGCTGGATGGAGACCACGACCGAGGTCGCGCCCACCGGCTTGCCATCGACATATTTCAGCGTGACCTGGCTTTTGGCGTCGGGCAGCAGGCCCAGCGCCATCTCATTGCCGGCGCGGCGCAGCTCCGAGATCCGGCGCAGGATGAGATGCGCATAATAAATGGGTGCGGGCATCAGCGCCTCGGTCTCGGTGCAGGCGTAGCCGAACATGATACCCTGGTCGCCAGCGCCCTCATCCTTATTGCCCGCCGCATCCACGCCCACGGCGATATCCGCCGATTGGGCATGGAGATGCACGTCGATTTCCGCGTTGCGCCAGGAGAATCCGGCCTGGTCGTAGCCGATATCATGGACCGCGAGCCGGGCCAGATGCGCCAGATGCTCGCGCGTGATGGTATCCGGCCCCCGTGTCTCGCCAGCCAGGATAATCCTGTTGGTGGTCACCAGCGTCTCGCAGGCGACACGCGCATAGGGGTCTGCGGCGAGATACGCATCCACCACCGTATCGGAGATCCGGTCCGCGACCTTGTCCGGATGGCCCTCCGAGACGGATTCGGAAGTGAACAGAAATTCGCCTTTATCTCGCATACAGAATCATCCTCCGGTTCGGGGCGATCGGATGGCCGATCTGCCAAATTGGGTCAAGGGTAGGGGCGGGAGCTAAAAGCCCAGAACGTCGCGCATGGTATAGAGCCCCGGCGGCTGGTCTTGCAGCCAAAGGGCGGCGCGCAGGGCGCCGGTCGCAAAGGCGCGCCGGTCGAAAGCATGATGCGTGATGTTGATCTGCTCGTCTCCGGCGGTAAACAACACGCTATGGCTGCCGGGGATCTGCCCGCCGCGCAGGGTGGCAAAGCCTATCTCCCCCGGCGCGCGGGCCCCTGTGTGCCCGCTGCGGCTGGTCACCATCACATCCTCCAGCGCCACGGCGCGCCCGCTGGCCACCGCGCCCCCCAGCGCCAGGGCGGTGCCGGAAGGTGCGTCCACCTTCTGGCGATGGTGCATCTCCAGAATCTCGGCGTCGTACTGCGCGCCAGGCAGGGCCGCACCCAGGCGCTCGGCCAACAGCAGCAGCAGATTAACCCCGGTGCTGAAATTGGGCGCCGCGAGCACCGGGATTTGCTCGGCGGCATGGACGATCGCAGCGGCGTCCTGCGGGCTATAGCCGGTGGTGCCCAGCACCCAGGGCGTACCGGCACGGCGCAGCGCCTGCGCATGGGGGCACACCGTGCTGGCGTGGGTGAAGTCGATCACCACATCGCTGGCGCCAGCCAGGGTGGCGAGGTCCGCGAAGCGCGGGCAGCCGGGCGGCATGTCCCCCGCACGGCTGATCCCACCCGCCAGGCTGGCCAGCTTTTCAGCCTCCTCGGCCAGCAACCTGCCCATACGGCCGGAAGCCCCTGCGATCCCGATGCGTGTCGTCATGCCGCCTTTATAGATCAGCCTGCGAGCGGAGATAGAGGGCGCGGTTCATGCCCGCTTCTGCATCGCGGCCTCCATCGCCGCCACGGCGGAGATGTTCACGAGCCCGCGCGCCGTCACGCTGGGCACGGCGATATGCAGCGGCTTCTCCAGCCCCAGCAGAATCGGCCCCACCGTCACGCCCTCGCCGTTCGCCTTCACGAGGTTGAAGGCGATGTTGGCGGCGTCGATATTCGGGAAGATCAGCAGGTTCGCGACCCCGTTGAGGGTGGAGTTCGGCAGCGCCTGGGCACGGATCTGCTCCACCAGGGCGGCGTCGGCGTGCATCTCCCCATCCACCTCCAGATCCGGGTTCTGCGCCCGGATGAGCGCCAGCGCCTGGCGCATCTTGCGGGCCGAGGGAGAATTCGAGGCGCCGAAATTCGAGTGCGAGAGCAGCGCCACCTTCGGCGCGATGCCGAAACGCTGCACGGTCTCGGCGGCCAGGCAGGTCATCTCCGCGATCTCCTCGGCGCCAGGGTCGATATTGACATGCGTATCGCAGAAAAACAGGACGCCCGCCTGCAGGATGAGCGCGGTCATCGCATAGACCCGGCGCAGCCCGGCGCGGCGCTGGATCAGCGGCAGCGCATATTGGAACTGCCGCCACCAATCGCCCATGCCGCCGCAGATCGCTGCATCCGCCTCGCCGGTGGCAAGCAGCATCCCCGCCGCCACGGTGGGGCGCTTGCGCAGATTGCGGGCGGCGGCATCCGGCGGCACGCCGCGCCGGCCAATGCGCTGGGTGTAGCCCTCCAGCAGCGTGGCAAATAAAGCAGAGTCCTGCTCCAGGTCGAGAACCCGCACATCGTGTCCCGGCTGTATGCGCAGGCCGAGTGCTGCGATCTTCGCCGTGATGACCGGCTCGCGCCCGACCAGAATGGGCTGCGCCATTTTGTCGTCCACCATGCTCTGCACGGCGCGCAGCGTGCGCTCGTCCTCGCCCTCGGCATACACGATGCGCGGGCAGACCTTGCGTGCGGCCTCCACCACCGGGCGCAGCAACTGGCCGGAGCGGAACACGAAACGTTCCAGCTCATGCCGGTAGACGTCAAAATCCGGAATCGGCGAGCGGGCGACGCCTGCGGCCATCGCGGCCTTGGCCACGGCGGGGGCGATGTGCAGAATCAGGCGGGGGTCGAAGGGTTTGGGGATGATATAATCGGGCCCGAACATCGGCGCGTTACCGCCATAGGCCGCCGCCACCGTGTCGGAGGCTTCAATCCGTGCCAGCTCCGCAATAGCCTCCACCGCCGCAAGCTTCATGCTCTCCGTAATCGCGGTTGCCCGAACATCCAGTGCACCGCGGAAAATGAACGGGAAACACAGAACATTATTCACCTGGTTCGGGAAGTCCGAGCGCCCGGTGGCGATAATCGCATCGGGCCGGCCGGCCTTCACCAGCTCCGGCATAATTTCCGGGTCGGGGTTGGCCAGCGCCAGAATCAGCGGGTTGGGTGCCAGCAGCGGCAGATATTCCTGTTTGAATACACGCGGCGCGGACAGGCCCAGGAAGATATCCGCGCCCTTCAACACCTCCACCAGCGTGCGCGCGTCGGTCTCGCGCGCCACGTCCGCGAGGGTCGCATCCAGCTTTGGCCGGCCTTTATACACCACGCCCTCGATATCGGTCAGGGTGATGTTCTCCGCCCTGGCTCCCAGCGAGCACAGAATGTTCACGCAGGAGAGCGCCGCCGCACCGGCGCCGGAGGTGACGATTTTCACATCCGCGATGGCTTTGCCCTGCACCCGCAGCGCGTTCAGCACCGCGGCACCCACGATGATCGCGGTACCGTGCTGGTCGTCGTGGAACACCGGAATCTGCATCCGCGCCCGCAATGTCTGTTCGATCTTGAAACACTCCGGCGCCTTGATATCCTCGAGGTTGATACCGCCAAAGGTCGGCTCCAGCGCCGCGACGATCTCGATGAATTTATCCGGGTCGGTCTCGTTCACCTCGATATCGAAACTGTCGATCCCGGCGAATTTTTTGAACAGAACCGCCTTGCCCTCCATCACCGGCTTGCCGGCCAGGGCGCCGATATTGCCCAGGCCCAATACGGCGGTGCCATTGGTGATCACGCCGACCAGATTGGCGCGGGAGGTATAGTCAAACGAGCTGTCCGGCTCAGCCGCGATCGCCTCGCAAGCGGCGGCGACACCAGGGGAGTAGGCCAGGGAGAGGTCGCGGGAGGTTTCCATCCGCTTGGTCGCGGTGATCGCGAGTTTGCCGGGGCGCGGCCAACGGTGGTATTCCAGGGCCGCCTTGCGTAAATCCTCATCCATGATGTTCACCTTCCCGCCAGTTTGCCGCCCTCATAACATTTTTTGTGGCCTAAGGGCGCGGGCCCGAATGACATATAAGCCATGCGCCAAGCCGATGAAATTGGTCGCGGACAAAGGGCTGGGTCGCCTCCAGGCTGGCCGGAAAACTGGTGCGGTCGAGAAGACTCGAACTTCCAAGGGGTTTCCCCCACAAGCACCTCAAGCTTGCGCGTCTACCATTTCGCCACGACCGCATCGCGCGAATGCGCCTGCTCGCACAGCCCGCCCGGAGCCTATAGACCATGGATAAAGCACCGGCAACATGGCGCGTGGAGCCCGGGCAGACCGGCTATGAGGCGGCGGTTGCCGCCATGGGCACGCGCATCGCCGCCATCCGGGACGGTAGTGCGAGCGAGCATATCTGGTTGGTCGAGCATCCGCCGCTCTACACGGCGGGCACCTCCGCGCGACCAGGTGACCTCCAGGACCCCGGGCGCTTCCCCATTTTCCGCGCCGGGCGCGGCGGGCAATGGACCTACCATGGCCCCGGCCAGCGCGTGGTCTACGCCATGCTGGATTTGAGCCTGGCCCATGGGCGCATCCCCGCGCGGGACATCCGCGCCTATGTCGCTGGGCTGGAGGCCTGGATGATCGAGACCTGCAAGGATTTTGGCATCAAGGGGGAAACACGGCCGGGCCGCGTGGGAATATGGGTGGCCACGCCCCAGGGCGAGGCGAAGATCGGCGCGATCGGCGTGCGGGTGAGCAAATGGGTAAGCTGGCATGGCATGGCGCTGAATGTCGCGCCGGACCTGACGCATTTCGCGGGCATCGTCCCCTGTGGCATCCGCGAGCACGGCGTGACCAGCCTTGCAGCGCTGGGCGTGCGGGCCAACATGGCGGAGGTGGACAGCGCACTGGCGCGCAACTTCCTGCCCATTTTCGGATGAAACCAGAGCGCGATGACATGAGATGACCGAGAGCTATTTCTACGAACCCGCGCGCGGCCATGGGCTGGCGCACGACCCGTTCAACGCCATCATCGGGCCAAGGCCGATCGGCTGGGTCTCCACGCAGGGCGCGGATGGTTCGGTCAATCTGGCACCCTATAGTTTTTTCAACGCCTTCAACTACCATCCGCCGATCATCGGATTCTCCAGCATCGGCGCCAAGGATAGTCTGCGCAATGTGCGTGAACTCGGCGAATTTGTCTGGAATCTCGCCACCCGGGCGTTGGCCGCGCAAATGAATGCAACCTGCGCCATGGTGCCCTACGGGGTGGATGAATTCAGCCTGGCCGGGCTCGCCAAGGCGCCGGCCAGGCTGGTCCGCCCGCCGCGCGTGGCCCAAAGCCCGGTGAATTTCGAGTGCAGAGTGGCCGATATCGTGCAGTTGAAAACCCATGCGGGCAGGGCGGTTGAGAGCTGGCTGGTACTGGGTGAAGTGGTGGGCGTGCATATAGCCCAAGGCCTGCTGAAAAACGGCGAGTTCGATACTTTCGGCGCCGGGATCATGCTGCGCGCCGGCGGCCCGTCTGCCTATGCCGTGATCATGCCGGAGAGCCGGTTCGACATGCCCCGCCCGCAATGAGCAGCGCGAGAATATGACAAAACTATAAATTGGCTTTCCGAGGCTGGTCTCTTGCCGTGCCGTCGCCCGGCCCATAAACCGCCCGCACGACAACGCAAGGGAACCGTACATGCACGATACGCCGCGCGCCGCGCGCACCCGCCATGACGGTGTTACCATCCTGCTGCACTGGCTTACGGCGGGGCTGGTGGTGATTCAGTTTGCCTCCGCCGAATTGTGGGACTTTTTCCCGCATTCGCAAAAGCGGTTCCTCATCATCATGCATATGTCGCTCGGTGTGGCGTTGCTGGCGGTGCTGATCCTGCGTATCCTCTGGCGGCTGATCCCCGGCCATGCATTGCACGACGATGCCACCGGCCTGCCCGCCCAGGCGGCGAGGGCCATGCATTATCTGCTCTATACGCTGCTGGCCGCACAGATGCCGCTAGGATTTTTCACCGCCTGGACAAAAAACCATCCGCTCGATGTTTTTGGGCTCCTCGTCGGCTCGCCGATCGGCCCATGCTCAAAAACCACCGCCTATGTCGTGGATCAGATTCACGACATCAACGCCTGGGTCATCATGGGGCTGGCCGCGGCGCATGCGCTGGTGGCCCTGGCGCATCACTTCTGGTGGCGTGATGACGTGCTGCGGCGGATGCTCCCCTTGCGGCAGCGCCAGCCCAAAGCATGATTGCCTTACACCAATCATGCTCTACCTTTGTTTGGCGATCAATTTCATTGGATTGGGTCGAATCGGGCGATCCAATCCAATATTGATCTAACCTTCCCCCTGGGGCCGCTCGAAGGCGTCCTTGCCATCGAACCGTTGCAGTTTTTCAATGTGCATCCAGGCGAACCTGGTGCCGATGCGCTGCACCAGATAGCTGATCTCCGGCTGGCCGTTGGCGCTGGAGGAATCCAGCGTGATCGGGTGCTTGAAAAGGAAACGCGCGGCGAAATGATCCACCAGGAAGGTCTGCCCGCCGGTCGCCGGGAAGACCTGCACGCCACGGTTGGAGACGCCATTCAGCCGGAACGGGCTATCCTGCGCCAGCGTCTCCAGCGCCTGGCCGATTTCGTCCGACCCCATGTCGCTCTCGAGGAACACGTCGATCCCCACCAGCTCGCGCGTGGTGGGTTCGGTGTGTGCTGTCAGCTGGGGCCACGCCTGGAGCGCCAGCCTGCTATATTGCCGCGACGGCAGGTTGGAGGAGCGGCCGAGGTTCGAGATCACCTGTTCCGTGAAGGCCGCGGTGCCCACGCCGTGGCCCTTGGGGCTCAAATCCCCGGTCAGATTTTTTCCCTCTGCCAGGGTGATGAACAACGCCTGTTCGATCTGCTCGGCCACGCCAAACGCGCTGATATGGCGCAGCAGCATGATCGCGGCGCTGAGCAGCGCGGTGGGGTTGGCCAGCCCCTTGCCCGCGATCTGCGGCGCCGAGCCATGCACCGCCTCGAACATCGCGGCGTGGTCACCAAGGTTCGAGGATGGCGCGATACCCAGGCCGCCGACCAGCCCGGCGGCGAGATCCGAGATGATGTCCCCGTTCATGTTGGAGGTCACGATCACGTCGAACTGCTCGGGCGCCACCACGAGCTGGTGCGCGCAATTATCGATGATGATGTGCTCCTGGCGGAACTCCGGAAACTCCAGCCCGACCCGCTCGGAGACGCGCTTCATCATCCCCTCGGTCAGCTTCATGATATTGGCCTTGGTGGCCGTGGTTACGGTTTTGCGCTGCTCGGCCAGGGCGAGGGCGAAGGCGGCGCGGATGATCCGCTCGCAGCCCGGTGCGGTCATCAGTTTCAGGCACTGCGCCACCGTGGTGGTCTGCATATGCTCGATCCCGGCATACACATCCTCCACATTCTCGCGCACGATCACCATGTCGATCCCGCGGCCGGTGAAGGGCGTGGTGACGCCCGGCAGCTCGCGCACCGGGCGGATATTGGCATAGAGCTCGAAATGCTTGCGCAGTGTCACGTTGGCGGATTTTCCGCCGAAGCCGACCGGCGTCTCCAGCGGGCTCTTCAGTGCCAGGCCGTTGCGGGCGATGCTGTCCAGCGTCTCGCGCGGGACGCCCGTCACCGAGCCCTTATTGAAGCAGACCGCGCCGGCCTCCGCCGCCTCCCATTCAATCGGCGCCTTCGCGGCTTCGAGTATCTGCAACGTCGCCGCCATCACCTCGGGGCCGATACCATCTCCCGGCAACGCGGTGACCCTGGTTTTGGTGAGCGTCTCGGTGCTGGCATCCATGATCTTGCTCCCGGCGGTTGCGGCTGGCCCAATGATAGTGCGCTATTGCGGTGCAGCATACACCGCCCTCTCGAAGCTCTCATAGGTCTTCATCGCGCCGATATCGCCCGCGGGCAGGGTCTGCATCAAAATCACCGCTGCAATGTTAACAACCGGGTCCACCCAGAAATAGGTATTGGCGAGCCCGGACCAGCCATAACTACCGGCGCTGCGGCCAAATGGTCCGGTTTGCGGATAGATGATGAACCCCAAGCCCCATTTATTCTCCTGGCCAGGGTTCACATCCATCGCGGCTATCATCGCCGGGTCGGTCGAGGGCAGGTGGCCCGCCCGCAGCGGCCCGATCTGGTTGCAGGTCATCTCAACCAGCGTTTGCGGGGCGATAATTCCGGCACCGGCGTTCAGAAAAACCCTCAGGAACTTCTGGTAATCCTCCAGCGTGGAGAACAAACCCGCCCCGCCGGAACAAAAATGCTCGGCAAAGGGTTTGAACGGGCCCATCGGTTGCAGGCGTCCATCCGCCTGACGCTGGTGCAGCTCTGCCTGCCGGGCGCGCAGCGCTGCCCGGGGCGTAAAGCCGGTATCCGCCATGCCCAGCGGCGCAAAAATATGCCTCTGGAAATAGGCGTCCAATCGCTCGCCGCTGGCGGCCTCGACGGCCAGCCCCAACCAGTCGGTGGAGAGCCCATATTCCCAGCGTTCACCCGGCTCGAACATCAAGGGTGCCGCCAGGGCGGCCCGGGTATTCGGCATGGGCAGGGTCGCCGGGTCCTGCGCTGCGATGAACTCCATGAAGGGCTTGCTCAGAAAGGGGTAGGAATAGCCGGAGGTATGGGTGAGGAGATGCCTGAGCGTGATGCTGCGCGTAGCCGGGCGGAGCCTGCCATCCTCCAGTACCATGGGGTTCTTCATCTCGGGCAGCAGCGCGCCCATATCCATCTCCAGCGCCAGGGCACCGCGCTCCACCAGCTGCATCGCGGCGAGCGAGGTCACGGGTTTGGTCATGGAGGCGAGCCAGAAGAGCGTCTGCGTGTCCAGCGAGAGCGAACCGCCTACGCTGGTAACACCGGCGGACCCGTAAACCAGCGTTTGCCTGGCATCGGTGACGACCGCCACCACACCGGCCACATCTCCCGCGGCTACGGCATCGTCTAACACGGCTTGCAGGGCTTGGCGGTTCACGCTGGATCTCCCGGTGCTGTAGGATTTCAGCTTTACGGGTCACCGCTCATCTGGCCAAGGTCGGACGTTTCAGAGCGTCTCCCAGAAGCGCACCGTGCAGCTGATCGGCGTCGGCACGTTCGGGTGCTTGGCTGCGGCCACGGCCGCCGCTCCCTGGCCGGTCGCGAATGACTGGCCGACGGAATTGATCACGCCGTACACCGGCCCGCTGGGCCCGCCCGCGATATTCGATGCGGTTTGGCTCACGTGGGTTTTCACCAATGCCTTGCAGACGTCGGTGGTACCGCCGACCGCCATGGGCACGACAAAAAACAGCACGACCAAAACGACAATCCCGATAATAACCGCCTTCATATTCCTGTTTCCCCGAGCCAAATCATGATCCGATCCACCGATTCGCCGGTCGGCGTCGCCCTTTTCAAAAATCCGTGCAGCGGCCGTTTTTTTCCCAATCGCCGTAGCGCGTTGGCTCCGGGCCTTTCTGCCCGCCAGTTTCGGGCGGCAGCGGGGTGCTCTGGGCCGGTTTTGGCGCGGGCGCGGGCTGCGGGGGTTTGGTTTGTGTGCTCATACGCCTTAGCTGGGGTGGCCCTGGCGTGCTTGCAAGCGGAGCAGGGCGGTTATTGCCCGGCGGAACCCATGGCCTGCGCGATCCGCTGTTGATCCAGCACCCGCCAGGTTGCTCCGGCAGGTGCATGGGTGAGAGATTCTTTGAACAGTCCCAGCGCCTTGGGCGTGATCTGCCCCGCCTGCTCGGAGAGCGCCTCCGCCAGATACGCCTGGCCTTGGCTGGCATTCACGCTATCGGGGCTCACGGTGGCCAGATGCATCTGCAACGCGGTGATGAACCCGGCCAGCCTTGTATTGACCGCCTGCTGCTGCAACAGCCATTTGGAATGCGGCTCGGATGGAACATGGGGGGTGCTGCCCGGCAGATAGAGCGCAAAAGCCATCACCGGCACGGCGAGCACCGTGGCGATCAATAAAAACCGCCCATTGCCATCGGCGGGCTGCTCCGTCATCGTATCCACACCCAACACGCGGCGGGAGATCTCCAGCTTCGCCGCCTGGTATTCCGGGCCGCCAATCCGCCCGTCGGCCAGATCGCGTTCAAGCTCGGCGAGCTGGGCCTGGTGCAGTTGCAGCGCCGCCTCGCGCCGATTGCGCGTCGGTTTGCCGTTAAAAAACACGGCCAGCAGCGGTATCATCAGCACCAGGGCCACGCCCAGCATCCAGACATAAATCATCGCAGCAATTCATCCAGCCGTTCGCGCTCGGCCTGTGTGAGGGGTGGGGGAGGTGGAATGCGGCCCATCCGGCCCAGCCAGAACCCTAGAAATCCGAGCAACAGCCCGAGCGCGGGGGAGGCATAGAGCAGCCAGGTGAGCGGCATGAACGGCGGCTTGAGCAGCACGAAAATGCCGTAGCGGCTGACCATGAAATGCATGATGCTCCGGGTGGAGTCTCCCGCTACCACATGCTGGCGGATGATCCCGCGCAGTTGCTTGGCCAGCGCGGCCGAGGAGCCCTCGATACTCTCATTCTGGCAGACCAGGCAGCGTAGCTGGTCGCCGATCGCCTCTGCCCGCGCCTCCTGCCCTGGAGTCAGCAGAACGCCGTCGCGCGTGATATCCTGCGCATAGGCCAGCATCGGCAGCAGGGCCAGCAACACCAGCAGGAATCTCATGAATATTTCTGGAACAAGGGGGTGAGCTTGTTGTTCACCACATCGCCGGTGAGCGCACCGGGGTAGCGCCAGCGCACGATGCCGTTCCTGTCGATGAGATATGTCTCCGGCACGCCATAGACCCCCCAGTTGATCGCGGTGAGGCCCGAGGCGTCCGCCGCCAGCCGTTTATAGGGATTGCCGTTGGTCTGTAAAAACGCCGCCAGTTGCGCGGGTGGGTCCTCATAGGCGATGCCCCATATATCCAGCCCCATCTGGGCCAGTTGCAGCAGCATCGGCGCCTCCTGCAGACAGGGCAGGCACCAGGAGGCAAACCAGTTCACCAGCATTGGTTTTGGCGGCGCCAGCAGATCGGTGTTGGAGAATCCCTGTATCCCATCCACCCCCGGCAGGTTGAACGCCGGAGGGCGTTTGCCCAGCAAGGGCGAGGGCAAAGCGTGCGGGTCGTAGTCGTCATCCTGCATGCGTCGCAGGATGGTATAGAAGCCGCCGCCGCCGACCACGGCCACGGCCAGGGGGATGCCAAACAGCAGACGGCGGCGCAGCGGGGACATGATTTTTAAGCGACCGCCCCGGCGGGTTTTTTGCGCGCCGGCGCGCCCACGCGCAACCGCCGGTCGGAGAGAGAGACCGCACCGCCGAATGCCATGATCAACCCGCCGAACCAGATTTCGGGTGCCAGCGGATGGCGGCTCAGCCGCAGTTCCGCGCCGCCGCTCTTGGGCTCATCGGCGAACACGGCGTAGAGGTCCTGGAAGCCGTTGGTGTGGATCGCGGCGTCGTTCGTCACCACCCCCTGCGCCGCGAAGAACCGGCGCGAGGGATGCAGCGTGAGGAAATTATGGCCGTGCTCGGAGAGTGTGATGTCCGCCACGCGCTGGGTGTAGTTCGGCCCGGGCGCGCTGTGCACGCCATCCAGCGTCCAGGTGTAGCCGCCAAGCTGGGTGGACTGGCCCGGCTTGAGCACGATCACCTGCTGCGTTGCCAGCGTCATCCCGGCGATGCCCAATACGGTTACGCCAAAGCCAATATGTCCGAGGGTCGCACCGAGGGCCGCCCTTGGCAGCAGCATGAAGCGCGCCCCCGAGCTGCGTGGCGATACACGGAACAGCCGTACCCGCTGCGCGATATCGGTGAGTGCGGACAGCACCACCCAGGTGCCGCCCATCAGCCCCAGGGCGGCGATGATATGCCGGTTTGCCGCCACCACCAGGAACACGAGCAGCGCCACGCCAAAGGCAAGCCAGAGCTGGGCCAGCGCCGGGCCCAGGGCCGCGCGCTTCCAGGGCAGCAGCGGCCCCACCGCCATGGCGAGAATGATGGGCGCCGCCAGCGGCAGCACCGTCTGGTTGAAAAACGGCGCGCCGACGGAGAGCTGGATGCCGAACAGTAGATCGACGAAGGGCGGATACATCGTGCCGGTGAACACCACGGCGGCGATGGCGCATAAAAACACGTTGTTCAGCACCAGCGCGCTCTCGCGGCTGAGCGGCGCGTAGATCCCGTTGGCGGCCAGGGCGGGTGCGCGCACCGCGAACAGCAGCAGCGAGCCGCCGATGGTGATGACCAGCAACCCCAGAATGAACAGCCCCTGGTTGGGTGCCGCGGCAAAAGAATGCACCGAGTTCAAAATGCCCGAGCGAACCAGAAAGGTGCCCGAGAGGCTGAGTGAGAAGGTCGCGATCGCCAGCAGTACGGTCCAGGCTTTCAGCGCCTCGCGCTTCTCCACCACCGTCGCGCAATGCAGCAGCGCGGTGCCGGTGATCCAAGGCAGCAGTGCGGCGTTCTCCACCGGGTCCCAGAACCAATAGCCGCCCCAGCCGAGTGTGTAGTAGGACCACCAACTGCCCAGCGAGATCCCGGCTGTCAGAAAACACCAGGAGAGCAGCGCCCACGGCCTTACCCAGCGGCCCCAGGCGGCATCGACCCTGCCCTCGATCAGCGCCGCGATGGCAAAGGCGAACGCCACCGAAAACCCGACATAGCCGGTGTATAAAACCGGCGGATGGAAGGCGAGCCCCGGGTCCTGCAGGATCGGGTTCACGCCGGCGCCTTGCAACGGCGGGGGCCAGAGCCGGACGAAAGGGTCTGACACCGTGAGCGTGAACAGCAAAAACCCGCCCGAGATGAGCCCCAGGACCCCCAGCACGCGGGCGCGAAGCGAAGCAGGCAGCCCGCCACCGAAGGCCGCCACCGTACCTCCGCACAACGATAAAATAAAGCACCACAGCAGCATCGAGCCATCGTGATTCCCCCAGGTGCCGGAGATCCGGTAGAGCAGCGGCACCCGAGAGGAGGAAAAATCCGCGACATTTTTAACCGTGAAGTCCGAGACCACCCCGGACCAGATCAAGGCGAGAAAAGACGCGCCAATGGCCAGAAACTGGCTGATCGCCAGGGCCGGTGCCGCGCGCATGGTGCGCGCATCGCGCAGGCCGGGCGCGAAAATCCCGATCACCCCCTGCGCGAAGGCCATCGCCACCGCCAGTGCGAGCGCGAAATGTCCGAGTTCAGGGATCATGAATTGCTGCCTTTAACCTGCATGGTGTTCCACGTATCCGCCGGCGGCGGGGGGCCGTATTTCGGGTTCCATTTCCCGGCCTTTTGCAGCGCCTGCTCCACATCCTTGGGCATATAGGTGGAGCCGTGCTTGGCCAGCACCTCCTGAGCTGCAAAACCCCCTGTCGGCGTCATCGCGCCGATCGCCACGATCCCTTGCCCCTCCCGGAACAGGTCCGGCAGCAGCCCGGTATAGGTCACGGGGATCGAGGCCTGCCCGTCGGTCAGGCGGAAGGTCGTGGTCGGCATCCGGTCGGTGATGACGGTGTTCACGCTGCCGACCTGCACGATCCCGCCCAGCCGGAAGCTCACTCCGGGCGCGGGATTTTTCAGCAGCACCTCGCGCGGCGATAAAAAATAGGTGAGCGAGGAGGAAAACGCCGCGAGCGTCAGCCCGGTCGCCGCGCTCAGGCACAGGCCACACACCAGCAGCAGGATCAGCCGGCGTTTTTTGGGCGCGCGCATCAGCGGGCGGCTTCTCGCGTTTCCACGGCCCTCAGGCGGCGCACGGCGCGGCGGTAGCGGGCAAATGTGAGCCCGCCGAGGCCCAGCAGGAACACCAGCGTGACGCCGTAGCTGCCGTTGATGAAGGGTGCGAAATTCATGCGCCACGATCCGCCGCGGCGAGCAGCAGCCCGCGCGTGCGCCGCTCCATGATGGCCGCGCACATGCGCGCGCATACCAGCGTGACAAAACACAGGTAGAACCCGACCGAGGCGATGAGCAGCGGGTAGAGCATGGTGATGTAGATTTTTGAATTTCCGGTGAAGGAGATGGTATTGCCCTGGTGCAGCGTGTTCCACCATTGCACGGAATATACGATGATCGGCAGGTTGATGGCACCCACCAGGGCCAGAATGGCCGCGGCGCGATGGCCGTGCGCCGGGTTGTCGAACGCACGGATGAGCGCGATGTGCCCGAGATAGAGGAAAAACAGCACCAGCACGGAGGTCAGCCGCGCGTCCCACACCCAGTAGGCGCCCCACATCGGTTTGCCCCAGAGCGAGCCGGTGACCAAACACACGAAGGTGAATCCCGCGCCTACCGGGCCGATCTCCTCGGCGGCCAGATCGGCCAGCGGGTGACGCCATACGATCGAGAAGAAAGAGCATCCCGCCAGGGCCGCATAGCCCGCCATGGCCACCCAGGCGGCGGGGACATGCACATACATGATCCGGGAGGCATCGCCCTGCTGCCAGTCCGCCGGGGCAAAACCGTAGCCCCAGACCAGGCCTGTGCCGGTGATGAGGATGGAAAAAACCGCCAGCCAGGGCAGCGCCGGGCGCACGAGCCGCAGAAAACGTCCCGGATTGGCGAAACGATGCAGCCAGGCACCGGCAGCGCCGGTACGGCCGGCATTCAGGACGTTTTCGTTCATGCGTGTCTAATAGGCGGTACAGTAAAAAATTTGAAGCGCCTGAATTTAAGGTTAAGGGTATTTCATGAAAAACTATTGGCTCATCAAGTCCGAACCCGACGCCTTCTCCTGGGACCAGCAGGTGCGAAACAGGGTAGAACCCTGGACCGGCGTGCGCAACCACCTGGCCAAAAACCACCTGAAGGCGATGCAGCGCGGCGATCTGGCGTTCTTCTATCATTCCAACACCGGCCGCGAGATCGTCGGCATCGTCGAGGTGGTGCGCACGGCCTATCCCGACCCCACCGCCCGCGAGGGCGACTGGGTCTGCGTGGATATGCGGGCCCGCCAGCCCATGCCAAGGCCCATCACGCTTGCCGCCATCAAATCCGACCCCAGATTCGAGACGTTGGCGCTGGTGCGGCTCTCGCGGCTCTCGGTGGCGCCGGTCAGCCCGGAGCATTGGGTGCAGCTATGTGAGATGGGGGGTATGAGATGAGCGAAACGGCGATTTTGGGCGGCGGCTGCTTCTGGTGTACCGAGGCGGCTTTTGCCGAGTTGCAGGGCGTCAGCGCGGTCCAGTCCGGCTATGCGGGCGGGGTGGTGCCAAACCCCAGCTATCAGGCGGTATGTACCGGCCGCACCGGCCATGCCGAGGTGGTCCAGGTCACATTCGAACCGGAAATCATCTCCTATGAGGATCTGCTCCGCGTGTTCTTCACCATCCACGACCCCACCACACTCAATCGCCAGGGGGCCGATGCCGGGACGCAATATCGCTCGGTCATTTTTTACGTCAGCCCGGAGCAGGCGGACGCGGCGCGCCGGATCATCGCCGAATTCGAGGCATCCAAGGTCTGGTCCGGTCCGATCGTGACGGAGGTTTCAGCCGCCCCCGCGTTCTTCCGCGCCGAGCCCGAGCACGACCAGTATTTCGCCCGCAATCCCTACTCGGGCTATTGCCAGGCGGTCATCGCCCCCAAAGTCGCCAAGCTCCGCAAGAGCTTCACGGCCCGGCTGCGCAAGCCCGCCTGAACCGTAAATCAGTGTTTAGCCTGGATAACTATAATTTCAGAATGCCGGATTATCGTGTAAACCGTTAATCCCAGGTTATA
Source organism: Pseudomonadota bacterium (assembly GCA_021798575.1). GTDB lineage: Bacteria > Pseudomonadota > Alphaproteobacteria > Acetobacterales > Acetobacteraceae > Acidocella. The sequence continues at coordinate 23,757 of JAJZGI010000041.1, forward strand.
GGTTGTTCCCAGGAGGCGTCGATGTCGGTCCGCAAATTTCTGCTTCCCGTCAACAGTCCGGCCTCAGCCGAGGCTGCGTTATATGCAGGGCTGCTGCTCGCCAAAATGTGGAATGCGCATTTGCAGGTGCTGCATGTCGGTATCGACTCGCGGGATATCGCGCCGCTCGCCGGCGAGGGGCTGTCCGGCGCCATGATCGAGCAGATGATGAGCGCCTCCGAGCTGGAGAGCGGCTCGCGCGTCGCCAAATTGCGCGAGATGTTCGCCGCCGCCGCCGAGGCGGAAACCGTGACCGTGGGCCACGCGCTGCATGGCCGAGACGAGCCGAGCGCCAGCTTCAAGGTTATCACCGGGCGCGAGGAGGAGGTCATCGCCTATCAGGCGCGGCTCTCGGATCTCACCATCGTGCCCCACCCGCTGGCGGGCGAGGATGTGGCCTCGGCCGATGGCCTGCACGCCGTGTTGTTCGACTCCGGCCGTCCGGTTCTGCTGGCGCCGGTCCTGCGGCCGGACAGTATCGGCAAGCGCGTCGCCATCGCCTGGAACGGGACTTCCAACGCCGCTTCCGCGCTCGGCTCCATCATGCCGTTCATCCGTCAGGCCCAGGCGGTGCGTATCCTGGTCTCGGAAGATTATTTCCGCCCTGGCCCGGGCGCTGCGGAAGTGGCGGAGTATATTTCCCACCATGGCGTCACCGCCGATATCGTGAATTTTCGTGGCCTCAATCGCGTGGTCGGGGCCGGGCTACTGGCCGCGGCGGCAGATTTCGGCGCCGACATGATGTCCATGGGCGCGTATTCCTCAGCCTCCCGTCTGCGCCAGCTCATTCTGGGCGGCGTCACCCGCCATGTGCTGGAGAACGCCACGCTGCCGGTGCTCATGAACCGCTAGTGGATAGAATCCAACACTTGGTGCCCTCTTTTTACTGCGGCCAAAATCTCGTGTGGCTTTTTGGTCCACTGGAATGGTTTTGGGTCCTGATTGTTCTCCACCATGAAGCGATCGATGGCGT
>JAJZGI010000076.1 GCA_021798575.1 Pseudomonadota bacterium
TGCCACCAACCGGCATACCGGGCGCTTTGAGCAGGCGGCGGGCGGCACGCTGTTTCTGGATGAAATTGGCGACATGCCGCCGGAAGCGCAAACCCGCCTGCTGCGCGTGTTGCAGGAAGGCGAGTTTCTGCCCGTGGGCGGGCGCCAGCCCATCCGCGCCAATGCGCGCATTGTGGCGGCCACCCACCGGGATTTGCGCGCCCTCATCCGCTCCGGCCAGTTCCGCGAGGATCTGTTCTACCGGCTCAACGTCGTGCCCATAAGGCTGCCGCCCCTGCGTGAACGCCCGGACGATATCCCCGTGCTGGCGCAGCATTTTCTTAACAAGGCGCAGGCCGAGGGGCTGCCCGCGAAATCCATCGACCCCGCCGCCATGGCGCTGCTCTCCGCCCACCGCTGGCCGGGCAATGTGCGCGAGCTGGAGAATGTGATCCGCCGTCTCGCCGCCCTGGTGCCGCAGCCCGTCATCACGAATGAGATCATCGCCCAGGAACTGGCCGATTACAGCCCGGTGGAAGAGCCCAGAACCACGGCCACCGGCGAGGAGGGCGACAATATGGCCAGCGTGGTGGAGCGCCACATTACCCGGCTGCTCGCCTCCTTGCGTGAATCCGGCGAGGAAGGCGTGCTGTATGAACGCGCCCTGGCCGAGCTGGAACGCCCGCTCATCCGCATGACCCTGACCGAAACCAGAGGCAACCAGATTCGCGCCGCGGCGCTGCTTGGCCTCAACCGCAACACGCTGCGCAAGAAAATCCGCGAGCATGGTATCGGCGTGCAGCGCCGAGTGGGATGAGCGGCCGCCTGCCCATGGCGGAAAAACCGCAAGCTCGCTCCCGGCTTGCCTGGGCCGCAGATTTGATGCTGGGCCGGGTGGCAACCCTGCTTGTTGCCTCCGCCGCGCTGGCGCTGGGCATTCTCACCTTCGCCCTGCTGGCGGGGCGGGTGCGTATGCCCATGTATTCGGGTGGCACGGTCGCCCTCATTTTCGCGGATTTCGCAGCGCTGCTGCTGCTCATCCTGGTACTGGCCGGGCGGGTGGTGCGGGTGGTGCTGGAGCACCGGCGCGGTGCCGCCGGGGCCAGGCTGCATGTGCGGCTGGTGCTGCTGTTTGGTGGCGTGGCGGCGGTGCCCGCCGTGCTGGTGGCTGTCTTCGCCATTGTGTTCTTCAATTTTGGCATCCAGGCCTGGTTCAACAACCGCGTGCAAACCGCACTGGCTGAAAGCAACCAGGTGGCCCAGGGCTACCTGACCGAGCATGAGAACGACATCCGGCTCGACGCGCTGGCGATGGCGAATGACCTGTCTCAGGCGGGGTCTGTGTTTTTTGGCAACCCCAATGAATTCGCCTCGTATCTGGTCACGCAAACCTCCGTGCGCGGCCTGACTCAGGCGGTGATCTTCGACCCGCTGAGCGGACAAGTGGTTGCCTCGGCCGGGCTGTTCGCCGGCATTGCCGCCAGTATTCCGGACCATAACGCCATCGCCGAGGCCAATAACGGGCAAGTGCCGGTGATCAGCCCGCCGGGCAGCACGGTGGAGCAGGCGGTCATCAAGCTCGACATCACGCCGCCCTTGATGCTGATGGTGGAAAAACCGGTCGATCCCGCCATTCTGGACCATGTGAACCGGACCAAGCAGGCCGTTGCGGAATATCAGCGCCTGGCCAAGAACCGCTCACAGCTGGAGGTATCCTTCGCGCTGATCATCGCGGTGCTGACGCTGCTGGTGCTCTCCGCCCTTATCGGCTTTGGCCTCGTCATCGCCAACCAAATCGCCAAACCGCTGGGGCATTTGATCCGCGCGGCCGAAACCGTGAGCGAGGGCGATTTGGATGTGCGCGTGCCAGAGCGCGCCACGGGCGATGAGATGGAAGGGCTCTCGCGCGCCTTCAACCGCATGACCGCGCAGCTCGCCGCCCAGCGCGGCGAATTGCTGGACGTGAACAACCAGCTTGACGAACGGCGGCGCTTTACCGAGACGGTGCTGGCCGGTGTTTCCGCCGGGGTTATCGGGCTGGACGCGCAGGGGCGGATCGAGCTGCCCAACCGCGCGGCATCTGAGCTGCTGCAACTCGCCCTACTGCCCCGCATTGGCCAGAATTTGGCCGATGTGGTGCCGGAATTCTCCGCCCTCATGCGCAATGTGATGGCCAACCCCGAACGCCCCGCCACGGCGCAGATAGAACACGGCACCGGCGCCGCCAAACGCGTGCTGCTGGTGCGAATCGGCGCCGAGATGAAGGAAGGCGTCGCGGATGGGTTTATCGTGACCTTCGATAACGTGACGGAGCTGATGTCCGCCCAGCGTAAGGCCGCCTGGGCGGATGTGGCGCGGCGCATCGCGCATGAGATCAAGAACCCGCTTACCCCCATCCAGCTTTCCGCCGAGCGGCTGAAGCGCCGCTTCGCCAAGGAGATCACCTCCGACCCGGAAAGCTTCACCCAATGCGCCGAAACCATCGTGCGCCATGTGGGCGATATCGGCCGGATGGTGGATGAATTTTCCTCTTTCGCGCGGATGCCCCAGCCGGTGATGCGCCCGGAAAGCCTGGAGCGGCTGGCACGGGAGGCCATGGTGCTGCAACGCGTGGCCAAACGGGATATCGAGTGGAGTGTTGAGATCGACACCCCCTTGCGCGCCCTGTGCGACCGGCGGCAAATTGGCCAGGCGCTCACCAACCTGCTGCAAAACGCCGCGGATGCGGTGGAAATGCGCGAAGGTGCCCGCCACATAACCCTGCGCCTGCATAAAGAGGGCGACATGGCGCGTTTGAGCGTGACCGATGACGGCATCGGCCTGCCGGAGGCAGGACGCGACCGGCTGACTGAGCCTTATGTGACCCATAAGCCGAAAGGCACCGGGCTGGGGCTTGCCATTGTCGCCAAGATCATGGAGGACCATGGCGGGCGGCTTGAACTGAAAACGGCACCGGGGGGAACCGGCGCTGAAGTATCTCTGATTTTGCCGGCATTGCCGGAGGATGCCATGCTGGAGGAAGCGAAGGAGTTGCCTGCCCGATGACCGAGATTCTGATCGTGGATGACGAGCCGGATATCCGGCTGCTGGTCGAAGCGATTCTCAAGGATGAGGGGTATGAGGCCCGCTGCGCCGGCACCTCGGATGAGGCGCTGGCTGCCTATCGCGCGCGCCGTCCGTCCCTCGTACTGCTCGATGTCTGGCTGCAAGGCTCCAAGCTGGATGGAATCGGGATTCTGGACGTGCTGCACCAGGAAGTGCCGCGCGTGCCCGTCATCATGTTCTCCGGCCATGGCACCATTGAAACCGCCGTTGCCGCCATTCAGCGCGGCGCCTACGACTTCATCGAGAAGCCCTTCAACTCAGACCGGCTGCTGCTGCTGGTGAAACGCGCGCTGGAGGCCGCCAAGCTGGAGCGCGAAAACGCCGAGCTGCGCCTGCGCGTGGGCAGCGACAGCAACCTCACCGGCGAGGGGCATGGCATCGCCAGCCTCCGCAATGCGGTGGAAAAAGTGGCCCCCACCGGCTCGCGCGTGCTCATCTCCGGCCCGCCTGGTGCTGGTAAGGAGGTGGTGGCGCGGATGATCCACGCCAGATCCCGCCGCGCGGATGGGCCGTTCGTGGTGATGAACTGTGCGATTCTGGCGCCGGAGAAGTTCGAGGCGGAGCTGTTTGGTACCGAGGCAACGGCCGAGGCGCCGCGCAAGCCGGGCGTGCTGGAACGCGCCCATGGCGGCACCCTGCTGCTGGATGAAGTGTCCGAACTGCCGCTGGAGATGCAAAGCAAAATCGCCCGCGTGCTGCAGGACCAAAGCTTTGAGCGCGTGGGCGGCACCACGCGGGTGAAGGTGGATATTCGCGTACTCGCCACCACGGCGAAGGATTTGCAGGCCGAGATCGTGGAAGGCCGTTTCCGGGAAGATTTATACTACCGGCTTTCCGTGGTGCCGCTGCGCGTACCGGCCTTAAAGGAACGGCGCGAGGATATTCCAGCCCTGGCCAGCCAGTTTCTCAGCCACGCGGCGGAAATCTCCGGCCTGCCCGCGCGCAGCCTGGCCTCAGACGCCGTGGCCGCCCTGCAAGCGCATGACTGGCCGGGAAACGTGCGCCAGCTGCGCAACGTGATGGACTGGCTGATGATCATGCGCTCCGGCGAGCCGGGCGAGCTGTTCCATGCCGAGCATCTGCCAACCGAGCTTGCCGCCCATGCACCGCGCGCCCTGGCGATAGACCCGGCGGCAGATGTGATGGCGCTGCCCCTGCGCGAGGCGCGGGATGTGTTCGAGACGCAATATCTCCAGGCGCAGCTGCTGCGCTTTGGCGGCAACATCTCGCGCACGGCGAATTTCGTGGGCATGGAGCGCAGCGCGCTGCACCGCAAGCTAAAGCAGCTTGGTATCGGCGCCGCCGAGGACAAAGTCGCCTGATCTAATTTTTATGGGCAGGAATTGAAATAACCGCGCGCAGGCCGGGGTGATTGTCGTGCAGATGCAGCGTGCCGTTATGCAGCTGCGCCACGGCCATCACCAGCGCCAGCCCAAGCCCTGAACCTTCGGTGTTACGCGCGGCCTCGGCGCGGTAGAAGCGTTCCGTCGCCCGGGCCCTGTCCTGCTCGGCAATGCCGGGCCCACGGTCCGCCACCACAATCTGCACCACCCCATCAGCCACCCTGGCGGAGAAATTGATGACCGTGAGCGATTCCGAAAATTTCAGCGCATTGTCGAGCAGATTGACAACCGCCTGCTGAATCAAATTGCGGTCTGCCCATACCGGTAGCGGCTTCGCGATGTCGGTATGCAGCACAATCTGCTTTTCCTCGGCCACCGCGCGGTAAAGCTCATCCATATCCTCCAGCACGGGTGCCAGATCGATGACCGCGAAAGCCGCGCGGCGCGAACCCGCCTCGATCTCCGAAATCCGCAACAACGCCTCGAACACCGAGACAATCCCGTCCAGATCCTGGGTCGCCCGGTCAATCGCCGCCTGCATCTCTTCCTTTGTGCTGGCGTGCAGTGCCGCATCCTCCAGCCGGCTGCGCGCGCGCGTAACCGGCGTGCGCAGATCATGCGCGATGGCGTTGGAAACCTGCCGCACGCCATCCATCAATCTGGCGATACGGTCCAGCATCTCGTTGATGTTGATGGCCAGTTCATCGAACTCGTCACCCACACCGCTCACCGGCACGCGACGGGAAATATCGCCCCGGGCGATGGCGCTGGTGGTGGCGGAAATATCCCGGATGGTGCGCCGGAACAGCGAGCGGATAAGCAATGCGCCCAAAACCCCCAGGGCGATCATCAGGCTCACCGCCCAGATCAGCCCGGCGCGCAGCACGTTGCGCAGCTCCAGCCGGGCGCGCACATCCCGCCCCACCAGCAGTTTCATCCCGCCTGGCACCGGCGCAACCTTCAATAGCGCAACCGAGGCCACGCCCTGGCGCGTCACCGGCAGTTCGTACCACACATTGTCCTGGGTCAGGCCACTGGGCCAGCGGTCGAGGTTGCCCGCCAATATCTGGCCGGTGGCGTCCACGAGCAGATAAATCCCATCCGGGTCGGATTCGTTGCTCAACCGGTCATGAATGGCCGCTTCGAGCGATGGCAGGCCGCCAAGCTCCTGATGCTCCAGCAGGGTCTGGGAATCGTTATTAATGGCGTTCTGCACCTGGTGCTGAAGCAGCCCCAGCGTGGAATACCAAAGTGCGACCGCCAGCACGAAGGCGGATATGCCGAACACCGCCGCATAAACCAGGGCAAAACGCACCCCGGCGGAGCGGAACAAGACCGCCCGCCTGCGCCCTGCGGCGGGCACGGATGGGCGGGCGGAAGATGGCCTATGGCTGGCCATTGGCTTGCCGGGCGGCCTTAAGCGTCTTCCGCGCGCAACATGTAGCCGGCATTGCGGACTGTATGCAGCAGCGAAGTCCCGAACGGCTTGTCGATCTTCTGGCGCAACCGCGAAATATGCACATCGATCACGTTGGTTTGCGGGTCAAAATGATAATCCCACACGCCCTC
>JAJZGI010000042.1 GCA_021798575.1 Pseudomonadota bacterium
CAACGGCTGAATAATAGACCACTCAAAATCCGAAATCTCGTAACGCCGAATCATCATCAAACACCTCCGGGGAGTTTGAATCACAATCAAGCGCTTATGGGAATCAGTTTATGAGTGCGTGGCCTAGGCCGGTTTCACCATTCCGCCAAAATGACGAATTTTATGCCGTCTTTATGCGCACGGCCCCGCTTCCCTGTCGCGGCTTTATGCCGCCTGGCGCAAACCCCTGCCATGAAAGGTGGTCCCCATGGGTGATTTTATTTCGATCGCATTCGGCGCGGCAATTTTCGTGCTGCTGATGCTCTACGTTCCGGCCTGCGAAAAGGTTTGATGCCATGTTTGACCTGATTTTAGGCGGCGTGATCTCCGCCGGGCTGCTGGTGTATCTGCTCTGGGCGCTGCTGCGCCCTGAAGATTTTTAGAACGATTCGCTGAAAGTGAATCCGCTCTACCTATAATTTTTCGAGCCACTCTATCCGATCAGATGATTCCATCTGGCCGGATGTTGCTCTGGGGATCTCCATGACAATCCAAGGTCTGATCTACATCGCGCTGGTGTTCGTTCTGGTGCTCGGCTGCGCCTTCCCCATGGGCACCTATCTGGCGGCCATTTTTGAAGGCCGGGTGCGCTGGCTGGCGCCGGTTGAAAATGGCTTCTACCGGCTGGCCGGGGTGGACCCCCTGCGTGCGATGCGCTGGCAGGACTACGCCATCGCGCTGATACTGCTCAGCGTGATCCATTTTCTGCTGCTCTATGCCATTCTACGGCTGCAATTCTATCTGCCGTGGAATCCGCAGCATATCCCAGGCATGTCACCGGCCCTGGCATTCAACACCGCCGCCAGTTTCACCACCAACACCAACTGGCAGGCCTATGCGCCGGAATCGCAGATCTCCAATGGCGCGCAGGTGTTCGGACTGGTCGTGCATATGTTCATCTCGGCGGCGGCGGGCATTGCCGCTGCGGCGGCTGTCATGCGCGCCTTCACCGCCGGGGGGTTGAAATCCATCGGCAATTTTTATGTCGATCTGACGCGCATCACGCTCTACCTGCTGCTGCCGGTCAGCCTGGTCGCGGCGACACTGCTGGTGATCGCGGGCGTGCCGCAGACCTTCGGCGCCTTCATCACCGCGCATACGCTCAATGCCGGGAGCCAGACCATCGCCATCGGCCCCGTGGCGTTCCAGGAGGCAATCAAGGAATTCGGCACCAATGGCGGTGGATTTTTCAACGCCAACTCCGCGCATCCGTTCGAGAATCCGAACGCCTGGACCAACCTGCTGGAAAACTGGCTGCTCCTTGTCATCGGCTTCGGCCTGCCGATCGCGTTCGGCTTCATGGTCAAGGACAGAGCCCAGGGCCGCGCGCTGATGGCCGCCATGGCGATCATCCTCATGCTGGGCTGCGTCGGCACCTATGCGGCGGAGGCGGCGGGTAACCCGCTGCAGATCGCCGCCGGGGTTTCCGCGCGCCAGGGCAACATGGAAGGCAAAGAGGTGCGCTTCGGCGTCCCCGCCTCGGCGACCTTCAACGTCTCCGCGACGGGCACCTCCACGGGTGCGGTGGATAGTTTTACCGACAGCTATAATCCGCTCGGCGGGCTTATTCCGCTGTTCCTGATGCAGCTGGGTGAGGTGACGCCGGGCGGTGTCGGTTCGGGCTTCTATACCATCATCGTGTTTGCGTTGCTTGCGGTGTTTGTGGCCGGGCTCATGGTCGGGCGAACGCCGGAGTATCTCGGCAAGAAGGTGCAGGCCAAGGAGATCAAACTCGCCATGCTGGGCGTGTTGATCCTGGGGCTGTTCATCCTGGCGGGGGCGGGATTCTCGCTCATCACCGCCTCGGGCCTGGGCTCGCTGGAAAATGCCGGGCCGCACGGGCTGACGGAGATGCTCTATGCCTGGTCATCCGCCACCGAGAATAACGGCAGCGCCTTCGCCGGGCTCTCGGCCAACACCAACCTGCTCGACTACGGGCTGGGCGCGGCCATGCTGTTCGGCCGATTTGCCTTCATGATCCCGGTTCTGGCCATCGCTGGATCGCTCGCCGCCAAGCCGAAGCTGCCGGAGAGTGCCGGGACCTTCCCCACTACCGGGCCGTTGTTCATCGGGCTGCTGATCGGCGTGATCATCATCCTGGGCGGGCTGCAATACCTGCCCGCCGATACGCTCGGGCCACTGGCCGAGCATTATCTGCTCCTCGCCGGCAAAACTTTTTGAGAGGCGTCACCTAAATGTCAACCGCAAATGCTGAAGTAATCTCCCTGTTCGACGCGACGATCATCCGCCGGGCCGCGCGCGACTCCTTTGCCAAGCTCAACCCCGTGACGCTGATGCGTAACCCGGTGATTTTTGTGACCGAGATCGTCGCCGTGCTCGTCAGCGTCGTGGGCGTGCAGGCGCTGCTCACCGCCGCGCCCTGCGCCTTTGCGCTCATCATCGCCGCCTGGCTGTGGCTGACCGTGCTATTTGCGACCTTCGCCGAGGCCGTGGCCGAGGGACGCGGGCGGGCGCGGGCGGAGAGCCTGAAGCGCGCGCGCTCGGATACGATGGCCAAGCTCATCCTCGATCCGCGCGAACGCACGATCTATAAGCCCGTCGCCGCGCCGGACCTGAAGCGCGGCGATATCGTGCTGGTGGAGACCGGTGACCTGATGCCCTCCGACGGCGAGATCATCGAGGGTATCGCCAGCGTGAATGAGAGCGCGATTACCGGCGAGTCCGCGCCCGTGGTGCGCGAGGCCGGTGGCGACCGCTCGGCGGTGACGGGCGGCACGCAGGTCGTCTCGGACTGGCTGGTGGTGCGTATCACCGCCGACGCGGGTGCGACCTTCCTGGACCGCATGATCGCGCTGGTGGAGGGCGCGGAGCGGCGCAAGACGCCCAATGAGATCGCGCTGAACATCCTGCTGGCGGGGCTGACCCTGGTGTTTCTGATCGCCGTGGTCACGCTCGTCGGGTTCGGCAACTATTCCGGCACGAAATTCTCGATCCCCGTGCTGGCGGCATTGCTGGTCTGCCTCATCCCCACCACCATCGGCGGATTGCTCTCGGCGATCGGCATCGCGGGCATGGACCGGCTGGTGCGCTTCAACGTCGTGGCGACCTCCGGGCGCGCGGTGGAGGCGGCGGGCGACGTGGACGCGCTGCTGCTGGACAAGACCGGCACCATCACCTTTGGCAACCGCATGGCGGCTGGGTTTTACCCGGTCTCCGGCGTGAGCGAGCGCACGGTGGCGGAGGCGGCGGCGTTCTCCAGCCTGGGCGACGACACGCCGGAGGGCCGGTCCATCCTCGCCCTGGCGCGCGAGCGTTTTGATTTTTCGCCCGCCATGCCGGCCAAAATCGAAATCATTCCGTTCAGCGCCAACACCAGGATGTCAGGCGTGGATTTCGCCGAGAAATCCTACCGCAAGGGGGCTGTGGATTCGGTTTTACAGGCGCTGAATACCGCCGGGGATTCGGTTTTTGGCGAGGCGGTCTCACGCATCGGCAGGGCGGGCTCCACCCCGCTCGCGGTGAGTGCCAACGGCCGGTTGCTGGGCGCGATCGAGCTGAAGGATATCGTCAAACCCGGGATCAAGGAGCGGTTTGCGGCGCTGCGCAACATGGGCATCCGCACCGTGATGGTGACCGGCGACAACCGGATCACCGCCGCCGCCATCGCCGCCGAGGCCGGGGTGGATGAGTTCATCGCCGAGGCGACGCCGCAGAACAAGCTCGACTATATCCGCAAGGTTCAGGCCGAGGGCCGGCTGGTGGCGATGTGCGGCGATGGCACCAACGACGCGCCCGCGCTGGCGCAGGCCGACGTAGGTGTCGCCATGCAGACCGGCACGCAGGCGGCGCGCGAGGCGGGCAACATGGTGGATCTGGACTCCGACCCGACCAAGCTGATCGAGATCGTGGAGATCGGCAAGCAACTGCTCATCACGCGCGGCGCGCTCACCACCTTTTCCATCGCCAACGACATCTCGAAATATTTCGCGATTCTGCCTGCGATTTTCGTCACCACCTATCCGCAGCTAGAGGCGCTGAACATCATGCAGCTGCGAACCCCGCAATCGGCCATTCTCTCGGCGGTGATCTTCAATGCGCTCATCATCGTGGTGCTGGTGCCGCTCGCTCTACGGGGCGTGAAGTTCCGCGCCATCGGTGCCGCCGCCCTGCTGCGCCGCAACCTCGTCATCTATGGACTGGGCGGCATCCTGGTGCCCTTTATCGGCATCAAGGCCATCGACGTGCTGCTCGGCGTCTTTCATATTTTTTGATAACGGAACCTGAAACATGCTCATCTTTCGCGAACTCCGCCCTGCCCTCTCACTGGTCGTGCTGTTCACCATCCTCACCGGGTTCTTGCTGCCTGAGGCCTTCACCGGCGCCATGCAACTCGCGTTGCCCTACCAGGCGAACGGCAGCCTGATCCTGCGCAACGGCGATATCGTGGGCTCCGCCCTGATCGGGCAGAATTTCACCGCGCCGATCTATTTCCAGCCGCGCCCCTCGGCGCTCACCGGTACGGACGCCAAGGGCAACAGCATTCCCACGCCGTATGACGCCTCGGAATCCGGCGCCTCCAACCTCGGCCCCACCAGCGCCGCGCTGCTTGCCACCGTCAAGCAGCGCGTGGCCGCCTATGTCAAAGCCTTCGGCCCTGGTCCGGTCCCGGCTGATGCGGTCACCGCCTCGGGTTCGGGGCTGGACCCTGATATCTCGCTCGCCAATGCGCTGCGCCAGGCGCCCGCCGTGGCGAAGGCCCGCAAGCTGCCCGTCGGCTCGGTCATCGGGCTTGTGCAACACATGACCCACCCGGCGTTCTTGGGCGTCGTGGGCACCAACCATCTGAATGTTCTGCAACTGAACCTTGCGCTAGATCGTCTGCCTGCCGCATAAGGAGCGGATGCACAACCGCCCCCGCAACGCCAGCGGCAGAGCGCGCCATGGCCTCTGAGGAGGCCAGGCCAGACCCGGACGCGCTGCTGGCCGATGTGCAGCGCGAGCAGCGCGGGCGATTGAAGATCTTCCTCGGTGCGGCACCGGGTGTCGGCAAGACCTGGGAGATGCTGGTGACCGCCAACGCGCGGCGTGAGGCCGGGCTGGATGTCGTCGGCGGGTTGATCGAAACCCATGAGCGCACGGGAACCCTGAAGGAGATCGCCGGGCTGGAGCGCCTGCCACGGCTGAAGGTCCCGTATCGCGGCCAGGAGCTGGAGGAGTTCGACCTGGACGCGGCGCTGGCGCGCCGGCCGAAATTATTACTGGTCGATGAGCTCGCCCACACCAACGCGCCCGGCTTGCGCCACGCCAAACGCTGGCAGGATGTGCAGGAGATCCTGGGGGCGGGGATCGATGTATGGACGACCATGAATGTCCAGCATCTGGAGGGGCTGAACGACCAGGTGGCGCGCATCACCGGCGTACGCGTGGCCGAGACGGTGCCCGACACCGTGCTGGACATGGCCGACGAGATCGAGATCATCGATCTCTCCCCGGCGGAATTGCGCACCCGGCTGCGCGAGGGAAAAATCTACCGGCCGGATGTGGCGGGGCGCGCGCTGGAGGGGTTTTTCCGTGAGGGCAACCTCGGCGCGCTGCGCGAGATGGCGTTGCGCCGCGCCGCCCAGCGGGTGGACAAGGACGTCACCCGCTACATGCGCGCCCGCGCCATCCCCGGGCCGTGGCCAGCCTCCGAGCGGGTGCTGGCGCTGGTCGGGCCGGATACCTCGGCGGAGAATGTGGTGCGCCACGCCGCCCGGCTGGCCGATGCGCTGCGCGCACCCATGGTCGCCTTCCATATCGAGAAGCCCGAGGACAACATCAACGTGCAGAACGCGCTGGACCTCACGGTGCAGTTGGGCGGCACGGTGGCGACCATGAGCGCGCCGGACCTCGTGGTCTCCGTGCTGGACTATGCGGCGGCACAGAACATCACCCATATCGTCATTGGGCGGCGGGGCAGACGGCGCTTCTGGCGGCGCAGCCTGGGCGAGGCGCTGACGCGCAGGGCGGTCGACTTCACGCTGCACTTCGTGCCGGTGCCAGCGGCACCCGGAGCACGCAAAATCCCGACGCCCGCCGGGATTTCCGCCAGCCCGTACATCATCTCGACGCTGCTGCTGGCCCTGGTCACGCTGGCCGGGCTGGGGCTCGGGCGGTTCCTGCCGCAGGAGGCGATGGGGCTGATCTTCACCGGGGTGATCGCCGCCACCGCCAGCCGCTATGGGCGAAATGTCGGGCTGGTGACCGCCGTTCTCGGCTTTCTGCTATGGAATTTCTTCTTCCTGCCGCCGGTTTTTACCTTCTCGGTGAGCGACCCGCGCGACGTGGTGGCCCTGCTCGTATTCCTGCTGGTCGGCGTGGTCACCGGCACGCTGGCCGGGAAAGTGCGCCAGGAGGCCGAGGCGGCGAACGCGCGGATCGAGGCGCTGCGCCGTATCGCGGTATTCGGCCAGCGCATCTCGCGCGCCGCGACGCTGACCGACCTGTTGCAGATCACCGCCGAGGAGGCCGCCGCCATGAGCACCGCCGGGTGCGTGCTGCTGGAGGGAAAAACCGGGCTGGAGCCCGCCGTGGTGATGCCCGCCGGCATGGCGTTGGATGATGCGGCGGCGGCGGCGGCGCAGTGGGCCTTCAACCATGACCTCGAGACCGGCATCGGCACCGGCACACTGCCCTCCGTGCCCTGGCGGTTTTTGCCCTTGCGCAGCAACGGCAAGCCCATCGGTGTCATGGGGGCACTGGCTAAAACCTCACCGCCCGCGCCGCTGGTGCAGAGCCTGGGCGCGCTGGCAGACCAGTCCGCCATGGCGATGGAGCGGGTGCGCATGACCAACCAGCGGGCGCAGACCGTGGCGAAGGAGGACAGCCAGAAGCTGCGCACCGCCCTGCTCTCCTCGCTCAGCCATGATCTGCGCACGCCGCTCACCGCCATCCGGGGCGCCGCGGAGACGCTGGCGCAGGCCGGCCCGGCGCTGGATTCGGCCACACGCGCGGACCTGCTAGCCAGCATCGGCCAGGATACCGAGCGCATGACCAAATTCCTCGCCAATATCATGGAGATGGCGCGGGTGGACACGGGCGAGATCACGGCCCGGCGCGAGCGGCTGGCGCTCGGCCATATCATCGAGACCGCCATCGCCCGCGTGCCGGGCGCGATGTATGCCGGGGTGAATATCCCGCCCGCCGCGGCCTATGTGCTGGCGGACCCGGCGCTGCTCGAGCAGGTGCTGGTGAATGTGCTGGATAATGCCGTGAAATACGCGCCGGAGGGTAGCCGCATCTCGCTCTCGGCAACGCGCGAGGCGGAAAAGCTGCGCCTGAACATCGCCGATGAGGGCGTGGGCATTCCGCCCGATGAGCTGACCGCCGTGTTCGACAGTTTTTTCCGGGCCACGCGGGGCGACCGGGTGGCGCCCGGCACCGGGCTCGGCCTCGCCATCGCCAAGGCCTTCACCGAGGCAATGGGCGGGAGCATCCGCGCCCAGAGCCCGAGGCTGGACCTGCCGGCGGACGGCGCGCCGGGCACCACGCTTTGCATCACGCTGCCCGCGGCATGACGAACCTGCCGAGCGGGCGGATCCTCGTGGTGGATGACGAGCCGCAGATCCATCGATTCCTGGCCCCTGCCCTCACCGTGTCGGGCTATGAGGTGCTGCGCGCCGAGCGCGGGGATGAGGCCCTGCGCCTGGCGGCGGCGCGCGCGCCGGATGCGATTCTGCTCGACCTCGGGCTGCCGGACATGGACGGCCAGCAGGTGCTGGCCCGCTTACGCGAATTCACCGATGTGCCGATCATCATCCTCTCGGCGCGGGACCGGGAGGCGGAGAAGATCGCGGCGTTTGACGCCGGGGCGGATGACTATGTTGAAAAACCCTTTGGTCTGGGGGAGCTGCTGGCGCGTATCCGCACCGCCGTGCGCCATCGGCTGCGCCAGGACAATGCCGAAAAACCGCTCAGCATCGGCGCCCTGGTGATCGACCCGGTAGCGCACCGCATTACCCTCAGCGGCGAGGTGCTGGGCCTGACCCGGCGCGAGCACGCGCTGCTCCTGCTGCTGGCGCGCAACCAGGGGCGGGTGCTGACGCACCGGCAGATCCTCACCGCCGTGTGGGGCCCGGCGCATACCGAGGATGTGGCATACCTGCGCGTCTATATCGGGCAGCTACGCCGCAAGCTAGGGGCGGAGCTGGCGGCGCTGATCTCGACCGAGCCGGGAATCGGCTACCGGCTGCGGGAGCTGGGGGTCTGAGTTCAGCCCTTGGTGTTCTGCGCCTCGGCCTGCAGGTTCGCGGCCTCCGCCAGAATCCGGTCTTCCAGCCCGCTCGCCACGCTGGGGTCGGCGGGTGCATCCACCCATTGGCCGCCCTGCTGGACCTGATGGAACACGCTCACCTGGATCGCATCGGCGGTGAGCTGCTGGCCCAAAATATAGGCGTTGACCTTGAAGCGCTCGTCGGGTGTCGCCGGGGGGATGTACCAGTCGGTGATGATCACCCCGCCGAACGGGTCCGCCGAGACGAGCGGCATAAAGGCCAGCGTGTTCAGCGCCGCGCGCCAGAGATAGGCGTTGACCTGGATTTGACCGGGATTGCTGGCGGGCGTTCCGCTACCGAACGAGAACATTGAACCACCGGAACCGGAATTGCTCGCCACGCTGCCTACGCTGCCTGGCGGGGTGTTCTTGGGCACCTGTGTGATCGTCACGCCACAACCGCCCAGGGCCAGAAGGCTCGCCGCCACCCCGGCCGGGGCGATGAATTTGCTCAATCTCCGCACATTAGTCTCCAAAAGCCGGTATGGCTGAAATGCTCATCCCGGGTTCTTTAGCGGGCATGTATGGCGCCGCCAAGGCCCGGGGCTGGCAAACAGCCTCTAATAATGTATCCGCTCCGCGCGCTCCAGCCAGGCGGCGTAGCTGGCGCGGGCCGGTGCCAGGTGCTCCGGCAACTGAATCGCCGGGGTTTCGCGCTCCGCCGGCGGCATGGCCAGCTGCTGGTAGAATTTATGGTCATCAAAGCCGATCGCCGCGGCATCCTCCGGCGTGCAGGCGTAGTATATCCGGTCGATCCTGGCCCAGAATATCGCCGACATGCACATCGGGCAGGGCAGGCCGTTGACGTAGATCACCGTGCCGGAGAGGTCGAACCTCTGCATTCTGGCGCTGGCGTCGCGGATGGCGGTGACCTCGGCGTGGGCCGTGGGGTCGCAGGCGGACAGCACGCGGTTGTGCCCCTGCCCGACGATGCGCCCGCCCTGGACGACCACGGCGCCGAACGGGCCGCCGTGCCCGCCCTCAAGCCCCTCATGGGCCAGGGCGATCGCCGCCCGCATGAATTCGTCGTGCTCGCTCATCCGCCGCCTCCGCTGAAATGCCGCGCCGATGGTGGCAGAGGGACGTACCAGGCGCCAGCCCGATTCGACCAATGCCCGGCGCGGGGGCTTGAAAACCACCGCCGGGCCTTTACCTCGTCCCCTGGCCATCATATGACGCTAGGCGAGCGCCGGAGGGGTGGCCGAGAGGCTGAAGGCGGCGGTTTGCTAAACCGTTTAAGGATGTAAAGTCCTTACGTGGGTTCGAATCCCATCCCCTCCGCCATTGGTTTGCGCGCATGGCGCTTTCGTCATCTCAAACGCTGTCGGGTGGTATTGCGTTCCATAACGTTTAAGCCCTGGTATCCGAGGCAAAAGGAGGTGCGTCATGATCCCCACTGTTAAATTGCCCGATGGTACCGCGGTGCCCGCGCTGGGCCAGGGTACCTGGTTTATGGGCGAGACGCCCGGACAGGCAAAAGCCGAGGTGGCCGCGTTGCGCGAAGGCATCGAGCTTGGGCTGACGCTGATCGACACCGCGGAGATGTACGCCGAGGGCGGCGCCGAACGGGTGGTGGGCGAGGCGATCGCCGGGCAGCGGCAACGCGTGTTCCTGGTCAGCAAGGTGTATCCGCACAACGCCTCGGCCACGGGCACGGCAAAGGCCTGCGCCGCGAGCCTGAAGCGGCTCGGCACGGACTGCATCGACCTGTATCTGCTGCATTGGCGCGGCGGGTATCCTTTAGCCGAGACCGTTGCTGCCTTCGAGCGCCTGCGGGAGGCCGGGCAACTCCGTTACTGGGGCGTCTCGAACCTCGATACGGATGAGATGGCGGAGCTGGAATCTGTCTCCCCGGCTGGGGCCTGCGCCACCAACCAGGTGCTCTATAATGTGGGTGAGCGCGGTATCGAGTTCGACCTGCTACCCTGGTGCCGCAAACGAAACATGCCGATTATGGCCTACTCCCCACTTGGACAAGCGGGAGCGCTGCTGCGCTCGCCCGCGCTCGCCGACGTGGCACGGCGCCATGGCGCCACACCGGCGCAGGTGGCGCTGGCCTGGAGCCTGCGCGATGGCGCGACGATATCCATCCCCAAAGCGGGCACTTTGGCGCATGTGCGCCAGAATGTGGCGGCTGCCGCGCTGAAATTGACCGCGGAGAATTTTGCGGCAATCGACTCTGTGCATAAACCACCCGGTGGGAAGCTGCCTCTCGCGATGCTTTAGAGGTTTTTTATCCTTGATAAAATTGCTGAGCTGCGGGTTTTTATTACGATATCGTAATAATATAGACGTGAGTCGGCGGGGGTGGGAATCAGGTTAAATAATAGCGTCTCGGGTTGAGGAAACGGTCGGCGGCGAGTTGGGCCTCCCAGGGGGTCATGGGCCTGGGTGGTGGCGGAGCAAACCAGGTTTTGCGTGGGGTTTTTTGGGGTTTGATGGCTTGTGGTGGTTGGGGCGGGCGTTTGGCGCGCGGGCGGCGCGGGAGTTTTAGGTAGGCCGGGGGTTTGAGGCCGAGCATGCGGCAGAGCGCGCGGATGCTGCGGGCCAGCGTGGGATCAGAGGTTAGCAGGGCCTGGGTTTCGGGCTCATCCAGCAGGGTGCGCAACTGATTATAGGCGAGCACGACCTGCGTGCCGGGGAATACGCGGCGCAGCCAGGCGAAGCCGGTGGGCAGGACATAGTCGTCCGGGTTGGTGGGTTCTGGCGGGTTGGGTGGTGTTGCGCGCGGCGTTGTGCGGGGCGGGCGGATGGGCATGGGGCCGCGCGCGATGAGGTGACGCAGCCGGTGGTACAGGCGCATGAGCCGGGCCGAGACGAGGTTGCAGAACAGATGGGGCATGCCGAGATAGCGGGCACGGAAGGGAAGCTCGTGCATGATATGCTCGAGCATCCAGTTCAGGCGCTGGGAGATAGTTTGTGACTCCGACATAATGTTAGTTATTACAACATCATGCGAGGGTGGTCAAGGGGAAAATGCTGGTGGGCGTTTTGGGTGGTTTTTAGTAAAAAAGATGGATCGCTTTGACCGCTGCGCGGTCTCGCGATGACGAAGTTTTTACGACGTCTCCGGGGCATGGATGTTCCCGTGGGATGTTCATCATCGCCGTTATGCCCCGCGCCGGAGGGAGAATTGTTTTGCGGCGATGCTCACGATGCCCATGCGCACCAGCCCGTCCAGCACGGCATCCACCTTTGGCCGCACGGTTCTGCCGGGCTTAAAGCGGAGCAGAATCTCAGATGTGCTCAGCGGCGCGGTGGCGCTGGCCAGCACGGCCAGAATCTCCGCCGTCTGTGCTGCGTCACTGGCGGGGTAGGTGCGGCGGGCGGCGATCTCCGGTGCGGCGTCCCGCATCTCGCCCAGGAGATCCAGTTTCTGGCTTGTGGTGCCAAAGCGCGGTATCTGGTATTCCGGCCGGAGCCATTGCACTCGGCCCCGCGCCTCATCGGCCAGCCGGGTTTTGTTCAGCGCCACCAGGCGGAGCAGAATCTCGGCCTCCGGCAAGGCGGCATCCCAGCCATAGGAAGCTGCCACGGCGGCATCCAGTCGGTCGTGCAGCTCGTTCAGGATCAGCACCAGACCTTCATCCTTTATGCGCAGCGCCTCCGCCGTCAGGCCCGCTGCCCCGTGGGCGCGCAAGGCCTCCCGCACGTTGTAAAGGCCGGTGAGGGTGAGGTATGTGCCGGGCTCGGCCAGCACGGATTTGCGGTGGGTGTCCAGCTCCTCCGCGATCTCGCGGATTTTGGCTTTTTGCGTGGCGCTTGCATCGGGGAAGGGGAACGGGTCGAAGCAACGAGATTTTGAGTATCGTGGATCGTTTCCCATACCGAGCCATCCGCCCGCGCGCAGCGCCCAAGCCGCATGAAACCGTGATGATAGCACGCCGAGGTGAAACGCATCATCCGAGCCGATGGCGACCAGCATGTTATCCGGCAGAATCGCAGCGTCGAGAAATTGAAAGACCCGGTGCTTGGTCGTCTCCACCGTGGCGATGTAGCGGGGCAAACCGGCCAGCGCGGGCCGGAGTTCTTGTCTAGGCTTGCCAAAAAGCCACCATTTTTCGAGATACGCTTCGGCATCTTTGGTTGAGGATTTGTCAAATTGCTTTTGACGAGACATTTTCACCGTTTCCAGCAGATGCTGGTAGACTTCCGGGTAGCGTTTGCGAACCTCGTCTGCCTCCAGGCCGAACAGATCGATCACCATCACGTTGCGCGGATGGGCGGTGAGGTCGCGCCCGTTGCGGTAGTGCCGGATATGTTGCTCCAGCCCGGCGCGCCGGCCCAGGCCCAGTTGGCGGGCTTGCTCCGGCGTTATGATAAACCCTGCGCCATGCAGCGCCATGCCGCGCGAGCATAGGCCTTCATTCGCCAGCAGTGCTTTGACCTGAGCGACATCGGCCCCGATGGTTAGATCCGAGTTGATGGTGCCGTGCCGCGATTCAAATAGAATTTCCGGCGTGTCCGACTCCAGCCCGGATTCATGCACCACCTCCTGCAGCGCGCCCTCCATTTTGCCTGACGCCGCCACGGTCATCGAGATTCTGACTGCCGCTGCGTCTCTTCCCGCCTTGGTCCAGGGGTGGTCCGGTATGGCATAGACCAGGCCGATGGGGCGCTTGGCTGTGAGGTGGCGCTCGACCACCTTGCGCTGGAAGACCTGGCTGATCGAATTGGTGGTGACGAAGCCGAAGCGGCGCAGGGAAGTGGATTTTTTTGTCAGCAGCTCGGCTGCATGGTCCCACCAGTACATTACAAAATCCGCGCTGTCGTTCATGTTCGGGTTCGCCGCCCAAAGCGCCTTGGTGTAGGTATCCCCCAGGCGCGCGCGGAGATCCTTGCCGCCGATAAAGGGTGGGTTGCCGACGATATATTCCGCCTCCGGCCATTTCGGCCGCTTGGGGGCCGGGCCGGTGTTGTCCAGCACCGCGTCCCCCACCGAGATGTTCTTGAACTCGCGCAGGATCGGCTCGCCCGGGAAACCGCCGCGCGTGCGCAGATGCCATTGCAGATAGCCGATCCACAGCACGAGCTCGGCGATGCCCGCCGCCCGCGGGTTGACCTCCAGCCCGAGAAACTGGTGTGGATCGACCGTTGAGCCGCCCAGGCCGGTGAGAGTCTCCTGGCCGCCGAAATTATTCAGGGCTTCCAGCACCTCGCCCTCCAGCCGTTTGAGCAGCTCCAGCGAGACGTATAAGAAATTGCCGGTGCCGCAGGCTGGGTCCAGCACACGGATTTTGCTCAAGGATTCCTGGAACGCGTGAATGGTGGCGATGGCGTCCGCGCCCCTGCCCTCGGCCTGTTGGCGCTCCGCCGTGGCCAGCGACTGGCGCCACTCCGCGCGCAGTGGCTCTATCATCGTGGCGACCACCAGCCGCTCGACATAGGCGCGCGGCGTGTAGTGCGCGCCCAGGGATTTACGCTCTGTTGGGTCCAGCGCCTGTTCCAGAAGCGTGCCGAAGATGGAGGGGTCGACCTCCTTCCAGTCGAACCCCGCTGCGACCTTCAAAGCGGTGATCTATGCCGGCCTCAGCGGCAGGACCTCGCGATTTTTGAAGAATGCGCCGTTGAATTTGCGGACCTTGCGTTTGATGGCAAAGGCGTAGTCCCCGGTATCCATGGCGGCCCATAGTTGCCCCACCATGGGCACGAAACTATCCGGCGCTGCCGCACAATCCTGCAGGACGGTTTTGAAGGATTTTTCCGGCAGCAGCCCGGTATCCTCGGCGAACATGGTGAACAGGCAGCGCATGAGAAACATCGCGACGCGCTCGGGCTCGAACCTTTGGGCCTCCAACGCGCGCGAGATTTCGGCCAGGGTTTCGGCGATCTCGCGGGTTACTCGTGCTGTCTGGCGGGATGGGTCCAGCGCCATCGGGTTGGTCCAGATCAGGCGCAGCCGGTCGCGCACGGCGGGCCGGCGCAGGTCCGCCAAGGTGACGCTGAAATTCTGGCGGTCGGGGAATTGCGCGTAGTTTTTGCCCTGGCCTGAAAAATCCGCGCAGATTTCCAGCACGCGCCCGACGTCGCAGATCAGGATGAAGGGCGGCCAGCCGTGGTCTGTCGGGAGTGCTTTGGCGTAGCTCTCGGCCTGGTTGCGGGCGTTCATCATCATCACGTTGGAGGCTGCACTCTCGCGACCTTTCAGGTGCGGGGCTTGGCCTTGGGCGGGCGTGTCCGACAGGTCGGCATCCGAGAACCGGCTGCCCTGGGTGGGGAGCGCCTTGTTGCCGCCTTTCAGCCGGGATTGTTTGGCCTCCAGCACAAAGCAGCCGCGCTTGTAGAGGTCGATACGCCCGGTGCTGATGCTGCCATCCGGGCCGGTTAGTTTTACGGCGCGCTCGAACACATAGTCGTTTTCCGCCGTGGTGGCCTGCGCTGGGTCTGGCCTTGGTACGCCGATGATATCGCACAGCTCAGAGAGGTACATGCCGTAGTTGGCGCGCTCCGCCCCGCCTTCATGGCCCTCCCAGCGCTTTATGAATTCTTCAACCGAATCAGGTGTTTGGTTCATGGAATAAGGTTAAGGGGATTTTAAGGCACACCGCAACGGTTGGCAGAGACGGGGGTTGGGCCAGTATCCTCAAAGCGCCCCCACCGCCCTGCGCAGGGCGTTGCGGGCTGTTGTGGCGTCCCGCGCCAGGGCTAGCAAGCCCGGGATTTGGCCCGGATGCGCCGCGACGGAGCGCAGGATCACGGCCATGTTGATGCCGCCTTCGGGTTTGAGCGGGATGAGCGCCGCTGGGGCGAGGTTGCGCTCCGCCGGGTCTGCCACCGCGCGGAGCACCGCAAAGGGCAGGCCGCGCGCCGCCGCCGTGCGCGCCACGGCGCCGGATTCGAGGTCGATCGCGGGGGCGTGATGGCGCGCGTACAAAGCGGATTTTTCGGACGCGGTGGCGGCGATTGCCTCACCCGCCAGAATCGGCTCGCCCGTGGTGCCGCCTAAAAATGCCATCAGCGCGGCGTCACAGGGATAGCGCGTGCCACCCTCCATCACCGCGTCCGGTACCAGTACCGCGCCTGGCCGCAAACCAGGGCGCAAGCCGCCCGCCAGCCCGAAGCTCACCAGCGCCAGCGCGCCGTGGGCGAGCAGATGCTCCGCCGCGCGCAGCGCGCCATTGGGCGTGCCGCCACCCGCCATCACGACAAAGCCAGTGCCGCGGAGCAGATCCGCCTCCGCCGCCAGCCCGGTGATGAACCCTATTCTCTGCCGCTCCATGGTCGCGGCTCCTCACACATCGTTGATGCCCGCCTTTGCCGCCTCCCAGCGCCAGGCGTCGCGGCACATGTCCTCGATGTTCAGCCGCGCTTTCCAGCCGAAAATCCGCTCGGCCATGGCCGGGTTGGCGTAGTAGCTCGCGACATCGCCCGGCCGACGGGGTGAGATGTTTAATGGGATGGCGCGGCCAGTCGCGCGCTCGAACGCCTGCACCATCTCCAGCACCGAGATGCCGATGCCGGTGCCGAGGTTGACGGTGAGCGCAACGTCATGGGCCAGAATATGCTCCAGCGCCAGGGCGTGCGCCTCGGCCAGGTCCATCACATGGATATAGTCGCGCACGCCGGTGCCGTCGGGCGTGGCGTAGTCAGTGCCGAAGACGTTCAGGCATGGCCGCCGGCCGGTTGCGACCTGG
The DNA here is from genome assembly GCA_021798575.1 of Pseudomonadota bacterium. Taxonomy (GTDB): domain Bacteria; phylum Pseudomonadota; class Alphaproteobacteria; order Acetobacterales; family Acetobacteraceae; genus Acidocella. Next base: position 15,946 of record JAJZGI010000042.1, read on the forward strand.
GTGAGGTAGGGCATCAGATTATTGGGCACGCCGCGCGGGGTCTCGCCGATCATCGCGGAGGGGTGCGCGCCCACGGGGTTGAAATAGCGCAGGTTGGCCGCCGCGCGCAGCTTGCCGGTGCGGGCAAGGTCGGAGATCAGATCCTCCATCACCAGCTTGGTGCGGCCATAGATGTTCTGCACGCGGGTTGGTGCGTGCTCCGGAATCGGCGAGGAGTCCGGCTGGCCATAGACGGTGGCGGAGGAGGAGAACACGATGCGTGCCACGCCACCCGCCTGCATCGCCTCCAGCAGGCGGATCGTGCCGATGATGTTCATGTCGTAGTAGCGCAGCGGGTCGGCCTCGCTCTCGCCCACGGCCTTGAGCGCGGCGAAATGGATCACCGCCGCCACGGGCTGCGCCGCCAGCGCGGCGCTCACGGCCTCGGAATCCCGGATGTCGGCCTCGATCACGGGGAGATTGTGGCCGGTCAGGCGCTCCAGCCGCGCCGGCACGTCGCGCTCGGCGTTCGAGAAATCATCGAGCAGGATGACCTCATGCCCACGTTCGAGCAGGACGACGGCGGTATGCGAGGCGATGTAGCCAGCCCCGCCGGTGAGTAGAACGCGCGCCATGCGACCTCCGACCTAAAGTTTTGAAATCGTCCATTTGACGTGTTGCGGCCCGTCCTGGTGGCCCTGGAGCACCACCTGCTCGGCGCGGCGCGGCTCGGGCAGGCCGAAATAGACGCTCTCCTCGATATGCATCGGCGCGCCCTGGGCGCGCAGCCGCCAGCCCTGCCCGCTGGTGAGGCGCAGCAGTACCGCCCCGTCATCCTGTTGCAGGCTGGCGGTCACGCTGGGGTGCAGATGGAAGCGGATGGTAAAGGGCTGCGGCTGCGCGGCCTCGATCAGATCCTCGCCCAGCAGCTCCTCGCCATTTTCCGCCAGCCCGAGCCTGCGGTGATGCACGGCGTTGAATAATTTTCCCCAGCCGTCGTGGCTGGCCTCCAGCCAATGCATCCCGGCCAGATCCTGCCGGTCTGCCAGCACATGCAAGGGTCGGCGGCCCAACCCATTCTCCCGGAGCTCGCAGGAGGAGACATCGGCGATGGTCAGCGTGCTGTGCGCCGCCGTGCCGCGCAGCGCGTCCCGCCAGGCGCCGCCATTGGCCGGTGCCGCGCCGAGATTGCTGATCAGGCGCTCTTTGCCCCAGGAGAATTCAAACCCCAGCATCCCCGCGTGGGCAAAACGGTCCTGTCCGGCGGGTGCCGGTGCGCCGGCATCCACCAACAACAGCGCCCGACCGGCGTTGATCCGGTACAGGCCGCTGGCGGCGAGCGGGCCGACATTGCCGCGCCCACGCCCGGCCTGCGCCAGCACGAGGTCGACCAGGCTGGGGAGATCCTCCTTGGTGGCGTTGAACAAGGCGAGCCCGCCATCGCCGTGGCGCAGGGCGCGCAGGGCGCCGGCGGCCTTCTCGATGGCCGCCAGCAGTTCGGCCTGCGGCTCAACCCCGGCTGCCTGCAACAGGGTGCGCATCTCGATCATATCCTGCAATGCCGCCATATGCGCCGCCGGACTGCGCTCGATATGGCAGCCATCGGCGTGGAACTGCCGGGCCAGTTCCGGCGGGGTGAATTTGAGGACGCGCGGCAGGTAGCCAACGTGCTGGGGCATCGCCACGCTTGCGGCGAGCAAGCCCTTCAGCGCCGTGAGCGCGCGGCCGTCCAGCGTCTCGGTAGGCAGGGCGGCGTGCAGGCTGCGCGCATCCATCACCATCCGGCTCATCAGCCGCTGGCGGAAGTCGTCCTCCGCCGAGGCCGCGAAAAAATCGTAATGGCCGAGCCAGGCGGCGAGCCGCGCGCCGGTCACATCCGGCGTCAGGCCGACAGGGTCGAGCGCGTTGGTATCCATGAAGTCCGAGATGACGCTGCGGGCGCGCATCCTGGCGGCGTCCGTGCCCAGGGCGCGCAGGTCGCGCAGCCAGGTGAAGCCGTGCGCATGGGCGCGCAGCAATGGCGTGGCACTGGCGGCGTGGAACGCACCGGCGGGCAGCGCCAGCAGGGCGCCCAGGAATTCCAGCTCGCCCTTAACCAGCCGGGCGCCACGGCTGGGGTCGCCCGGCCAGGGGTCGCGCAGGCTGAGCGCCGGTGCGTCCGGCGCGTTATGGCTGCGCAGGTTCTGCAAACGCGCCAGCAGGCCGCGCGCGCCACGACTGAAGCTCCCGTTCCCGCCGAGCCTGGCGCTCATCGGCTGCCCGGGCGCAGCGCGGCGATCGCCTCGGTATAGTCCGGCGCGCCGAACACGGCGGTGCCCGCGATCAGGCAGTCGGCCCCCGCCGCCAGCACCGCGGGCGCGGTGGCCGGGGTGATCCCGCCATCCACCTGGAGGATAATCTCGCGCCCGGTCGCCGTGATCATCCGCCGCAGTTCGGCGATTTTGGCCAGTTGCGAGCCGATGAACGCCTGCCCGCCAAAACCCGGATTCACGGACATCACCATGATGATGTCCACGAGGTCCATGACGTTCTCGATGGCCGCAACCGGGGTCGCCGGGTTCAGCACCACGCCAGGTTTTTTGCCCAGCGAGCGGATGAGTTGCAGCGTGCGGTGCAGGTGCGGCCCGGCCTCCGGATGCACGCTGATATGGTCCGCCCCGGCCTCGGCGAAGGCGGCGATATAGGGGTCGGCGGGTGCGATCATCAGGTGCGCATCCATCGGCAGGCCGGTGTGGCGCTTGAGCGCCTTGATCACCAGCGGGCCGAAGGTGATGTTGGGGACGAAATGCCCGTCCATGATGTCCAGGTGCAGCCAGTCCGCGCCGGCGGCCTCTACGGCGCGCGCCTCCTCGCCCAGCCGGGCAAAATCCGCCGCGAGCAGGCTGGGGGCGACCAAGATGCGGGGATTCGTATTCATGGGTCCGCTTGTAGCGAGTGCGCCGTGTTCACCACAAGCTTTTGCCTGAAGCGCCGCAGCCGTTTTAAGAATCTTTCACCAGCCGGGCGATGAAAAAACCATCCATCCCGCCCAGGCTCGCCCACATGCCGGGATGCGTGCGGACGTCGCCCTGCGGCGTCACCGCCTCGGGCAGCTCCGCCAGCGTGAGCGGCGCGCGGCGCAGCCCCAGCCGGGTGGTCGCGGCGTCGATCCGCGCCGCACCCTCCGGTGCTTGCAGGGAGCACACGGCGTAGATCAGCCGCCCGCCCGGCGCCAGCATCGCCGCCGCCGCGTCCAGCAGCGCGTCCTGCAAGCCCGCCATACGCTGCACGTCGCGCGGTTTGCGCAGATGCAGCAGGTCCGGGTGGCGGCGGATGGTCCCGGTGGCGCTGCACGGCGCGTCCAGCAGGATCGCCGGGAATTTCTCTGCCGGCTTCCAGCCCGTGGCATCGGCCAGCACGGTCTCCACTGGGAGGTTCAGCCGCCTGAGATTGTCGCGCAGCGTTTCCATGCGGCCCGGATCGCGCTCCACCGCCGTCACACGCGCGCCCACCGCCGCGAGCTGCGCCGTCTTGCCCCCCGGTGCGGCGCAGAGGTCCAGCACCCGCTCACCCGGCCCCGCCGCGAGCAGGCGGGCGGGCAAAGCCGCCGCCGCGTTCTGCACCCAGATATCCCCTTGGGTGAAGCCCGGCACCTCCTGCACATTGGTGCCTGGCGGAAAACGCAGAGAGCCGGTGGGCAGGACCTCACCCGCCGGTGCCACGCCTTGCTTGCAGGAGAAATCCAGCGGCGCCTCCTGCGCGTGGGCGGTGGCGATGGCCCGCGCGTTGGCACCCCAGCTCGCCCAGGCCCAGGCGGGCGTGTCCAGCCTCGGCATGTCCAGCGCCTCCAGCGCCTGCGGCCCGGCGACCACGAGTTTGCGCAGCACGGCGTTGATCAGCCCCGTAAAGGCGTTTAGGTTTTTAGCCCGTCCGAGCTCCACCGAAGTGCCGACCGCGGCATGGGCGGGTGCTTGCAGAAACAGTGCCGCCGCCGCGCCGAGCATGAGAATATGCCGCACGACCGGCGGCGGCTGGCGCGCGAGATGGGGCTCCAGCAGCGCGTCCAGCGTGCCCGAATGGCGCAGCACGCAGGCCGCCAGGCGGTGCGCCGCCGCCCTGTCCCGCGCCGGGATGTTGGGTAGCGCGTCCAGCGCGGCATCCAGCGTGGTGTTTCTGCTCAGCACGGCGGCGAGCAATGCGAGCGCCGCCTCGCGGGTGGGGTCATGCATGGGACATGGGCATCCGGAAGATGGTGGAGCTGAGGGGAATCGAACCCCTGACCTCGTCATTGCGAACGACGCGCTCTACCAACTGAGCTACAGCCCCTTTACCGTGAATTGCCCAAGGGAGCATCCGGTGGGCGGCATCGCGCATCTGCGGGTGCGAGTCAACATTCCGGCACGGGCGGATTGCCACGATGCCCCGCCCCCGGTAGTCATGCGCAATCTAACCCTGGAGATGAGCATGTTGGTAGCGCTGTTCTGGCTGGTGACCGAGATCATCCAGCTCATGATCTATGCGATTATCGCCGCGGCGGTCCTCAGCATGCTGATCGGCTTCGGCGTGGTGAACCCGCGCAGCCAGTTTGTCTATACCATCGGCGATTTTTTGACCCGCGTGACGAACCCGATCCTGAACCCGATCCGCCGCCATTTGCCGATGTTCGGCAATGTCGATCTCTCGCCTTTGGTCGCGATTCTGCTGCTCGAGGCGCTGGAGATCGCTTTGGCAACCTACGCGCCCTATTTCAACCCGGCCGTCCGGGGTGGCATGGGTTTCTGACCAACTGGCTGTTCGCCGTATTAAGCTATCGAAAGGGACCGGCTGTTGGACTGGATCATCGGCATCGTGGCCAAATGCAGCCGCCATGCCTGGCTCACCGTCATCATCGCGCTCGTGCTGGCGGCGCTCGGCCTGTCCTTCACGCAGCACCATCTGCGGATCAATACCGACACCAACAAGTTATTCGCCAGCTCCCTGCCCTGGCGGCAGGCAGAGATCCGCGCGAACCGGCAATTTCCGCAGTTCAACGACCTCATCGTCGCGGTGGTGCGCGCGGCCACGCCGGAGGAGGCACAGGCGACCGCCAGGACGCTGAACGCCGCGCTCGACCAGGACAAGACCAACTTCCTCGGCTCGAACTATCCGGCGGGGCTGAAGTTCTACACCCAGGAGGGCCTGCTGCTCATGCCGCCGGCACGGCTGGCCCGGCTGCTCACCAGCATGGTCGCGGCGCAGCCGTTTCTGGGCCAATTGGCGGCGGACCCCTCGGCGCGCGGGCTGTTCACCGGGCTTGGGCTCATCGCGCAGGGGGTGGGTGCGGGTGCCAATATCACGCCCTACGCGCCAGCACTGGAAGCCGTGCTGAAAAACCTGCAAGCGGCCGCCGCCGACCACCCGGTGCCGCTGTCGTATCAGGCGCTGCTCCGCGGTAGCCAGGGCCCGGATGTGGAATTCGTGCTCGCCCACCCGCGCCTGAACCAGGGCACGCTGGAGCCAGGCGGTGTCGCCACCCGGGCCCTGCGGCGGATCATCGCCACCCTGCCGGACGTGCAATCCGGCCGGGCCAGCGTGAGCTATACCGGGCAGATCCCGCTCTCCGATGAGCAATTCGCCTCGCTCACCCATGGGCTGGTGGCGGGCGGGCTGATCAGCATGGCGCTCATCGCGCTGTGGCTGTTCCTGGCCTTGCGCACATGGCGGATGATCCTGCCGATCCTCGCCACTTTGCTCCTCGGGCTGGTGTTCACGCTCAGCTTCGCGGCGATCTTCATTGGCGTGATGAACCTCATCTCGGTCGCCTTCGCCATATTGTTCATCGGCCTGGCGGTGGATTTCGCGATCCAGTTCTGCGTGCGCCTGCGCGATGTTCGGCACGCCATGCCGGAATTCGCGGGCCGGAACCACGAGCAGATCGCCCCTGCCCTGCGCGAGACCGCGCGCCAGGCGGGCGGGCAGATCGCGCTCGCCGCGACCGCGACCGCGTGCGGCTTTCTCGCCTTCGCGCCGACCGCGTTTGTCGGCGTGGCGGAGCTGGGGACCATCGCCGGGGCTGGCATGTTCATCGCGTTTTTTTGCACCATCACGTTTTTGCCCGCATTACTCAGCATCTTTTCCCCGCGCGCGGAATACGCCGCGATCGGGCTGCCGTTCGGCGCGCGGGCCGATGGTTTTCTGCGCCGGCATCACCGCGCCACGCTGGCGGGCTTCGCCCTGCTGGCGGTGCTGGGGGGTTTTTCCGCCGCGACGCTGCGGTTCGATGCCAACCCGCTGGACACCAAGGACCCGACCACCGAGGCGATGCGGACGCTGAACGGGCTGCTCACCAACCCGGCGACCAACCCGTTCTATGCCGATACGCTCACCCCCAACCTCACCGCCGCGCGCACGCTGGCGGCCAGACTCGGGCATTTGCCGGAGGTTTCCGCCGTGCTCTCCGGCGCGACCTTCGTGCCGACGCAGCAGACGCAGAAGCTTGCCATGCTGGCGCAGGCGCAGAATATCCTGGCCCCCACGCTTCTGGCGGCCAGCACCCCTGCCCCGGCCGTGACCGCAGGCGACATCCGTACCGCCATGCAAAAGACCCGCGCGGCGATACTGGCGGTGGCACCAAAGCTGCCAAAGGGCGCGCCGCTGCTCGGTATCGCTGATGTGCTGGGGCGGTTGCAGGGGCAGAACGATGCGCAGATCATGGCGCTGAACGCCAACATCACGCGCTTTCTGCCAGAGGAATTGCAAAATCTCTCCACCAGCCTTGGCGCGCGGCGGATCACGAAGGCCAGCCTGCCGCCTGCCCTGGCAGCGGACTGGTTTTTGCCAGATGGCCAGGTGCGGGTTGAGGCGCTGCCCACGGCGGCGGCGCAGACCACCGCCGGCCTGCGGCGATTTGCCGATGCGGTACAGCGCCTGGCACCCGATGCCGGCGGCCCGGCGATCTCGATCATCGCGACCGCCGGCACTATTTTAGGCTCCTTCCGCGAGGCGGCATTGCTCGCCTGCATCGCCATCGGTATCATTCTACTCGCCGTGTTCCGCAACCTGCGGGACTCGCTTTTGGTGCTGGCGACGCTCGCGATGTCCACTTTGCTCACCGCTTTGTTTGCGAGGCTCGATGGGCTTGCCATCAACTATGCCAATATCATCGCGCTGCCGCTGCTGCTGGGGGTCGGTGTCTCGTTCAATGTCTATTTCGTGATGAATTTCCGTGCCGGGATGCGCAATTTTCTGCAATCGGCGACGGCGCATGCGGTGCTGTTCTCGGCGCTGACCACCGGCACCGCCTTTGGCACGCTGGCGGCCTCGCACGACCGCGGCACCGCCAGCATGGGCGTGCTGCTGCTGCTCAGCCTGCTGGCCGTGCTCATCGCCACCTTCATCTTTCTGCCGGCGTTGCTCTATACGGTCGCGGATGCTGGAAAAACGCAGCCTTAGCCTCTCTGGGCATCGCACCAGCATCGCGCTGGAGGCCGAATTCTGGGCCGCACTCACGCGCCTGGCAATGGCTGAGCGGATGACGCTGACCGCGCTCATCACGCGTATCGACTCCACGCGCAGCCCGGAGGTGAAACTGGCCTCGGCCCTGCGGGTTTATGCGCTGCATGGCGGTGCTTTTTAGTTACGATATTGCAACAATTTAGGCAGGCAAAGGCCGGGGTGGTGTTCAGAGGTAAAAATCGCGGGGGTTGAAGAATTGCCGGGCGGCGAGTTGGGCTTCGGCGGGCGTCATGACCCGGGGCGGGGTTGGGCGCCAGATGTTTCGGGCGGGTTTTTTGGAGGCTGGCGTGAGGGTGAATGTCGGCGGGCGTTTTATGCGCGGCCTTGAGGGGAGTTTGAGGCAGGCGGGCGGCTTGATGCCCAGCATGTGGCACAAGGGCCGGAGGCTGCGGGCGAGCATCGGGTGGCTTGTGAGGAGGGATTGGGTGTCCGGCTCGTCCAGCAGGTTGCACAGATGGCCGCGCATCGCCCTGATGTCCGTGTCCGGGAACATATGGGAAAGCCAGCCGAAGTTGGTGGGCGGGTAGAACTCGGCGAGGGGTTTTGGATTGGTGGGCGGCGTGCGGGGTGTGGTGCGCTTTGGGCGTGAGGGCATCGGGCCGCGCTCGATGAGGACACGCAGGCGGTCGTGCAGGCGGATCAGGCGGCGGTAGAGCGACTGGCACAATGAGGGCGGCATTTTGACGCGCGGGGCGAAGATGTTGAGGCTCTGCGCGAGGTTTGCCACGATGCGGGTGATGCGGTTACTGATGGAATCGCCGGACATTAAGTTAGTTATAGTGACATTTGGCGGGAGAGTCAAAGGGAAAATGATGGCGATGGCGGGGTGGTTGAGATTGATGGATTGCTTCGCTGCGCTCGCAATTGTCTGTTTGATTTGTGGTATAGTCGGGGTGCTCTGGTCCAGGCGGCCGCCCAGACCAGAGCGCGGATTGTTGACCGTCTCGCAATAGGGCTTTGATGCCCGTCGTCATCATGGTCGCAATCCGC
>JAJZGI010000043.1 GCA_021798575.1 Pseudomonadota bacterium
CAGCTTGGCACGGTCCTTGGCAGTGACTTTAACTTGAATACCATCGAGCATGCCCCAGAATCGCATCTCAGACGCAAAATGGGAATCCTAAATTGGACTCAAATGTATGATTTTATCCACTAGAAAAGCCAGGAGACCTCCGCTGGAAAAATATGATCCTCGCTCAGCCTGCATCGGCGCTTCACGCCAGGAGTAAAAAATGAACCAGATTATGATCGATGGGAGCGTCAATCCGGGCGTTCTGGTAAAGCATCTCTCCAAAGTAACGGCAAACGCCGAGACCGTGGCGCGCACGATCATCGTCTCCAATCGCATTCCCTCCCCCACGGAAGCCGGTGCCACGGCGGGTGGTCTCGCCGTCGCCCTGGCCGATGTCGCGGTTCCTGGCTCCATCTGGTTCGGCTGGAGCGGCCAGCGGGCGGAGGAGACCTCGACGCAAGCCAATGTGTCCAGCATCGGCGGCGTCACCTACGCCACCCTCAATATTGCCGAGCGCGACTACCAGAAATTCTATAACGGGTTCTCCAACGGCGCGCTCTGGCCCCTGCTGCATTTTCGCACTGGCCTGCTGCGCTTCAACCAGCCCGACTACGACGCCTACCGGAGGGTCAACCGGGACTTTGCGCGCGCGCTGGTCCCATTCCTGAAACCAGGCGATCTCATCTGGATACACGACTATCAGCTGCTGACCATGGCGGCTGAATTACGCGAGCTGGGCATCACCAACCGGATTGGCTTTTTCCTCCATGTGCCCTTTGTTCCGCCCGCTTTGCTGAATGTGCTGCCGCCGGCCGCTGAGATCATGGCCGCGATGTCCGCCTGCGACGTGGTCGGCTTCCAGACCGTGGCAGACCGCAGGGCCTTCCTGGATAACGCCATCGCGCTGCTGCATGTCCGGCCGGACCACTATAATTGTTTTCAATTTCTCAACCGCACGGTCAGCGCCGTCGTCACTCCGGTGGGGATCAATGCCGCCAAATTTTCACAACTGGCCGAGCGTGCCGAGCATACGGTAGACGCACGGCGGATGCATGAGAGCCTGGGCGATCGCAAGTTCGTCCTGGGCGTGGACCGGCTGGACTATTCCAAGGGCCTGCCTCAACGTTTCGAGGCCTTCGGCCGCCTGCTCTCCAGCTTCCCTGAGCATCGCCGCCATGTGAATTTTTTGCAGATCGCCGCGCGCTCCCGGCAGGAGATCGGCTCCTACCAGACCCTGCGGCGCGAGCTGGATCGCCGCGCCGGGGACATCAACGGTGAATTCTCGGATTTCGACTGGGTACCGCTGCGCTACATGACACATCCGGTAAAGCGCAACGCCATCGCCGGGTTCTACCGCCGCGCGAATATCGGCCTGGTTACCCCGCTGCGGGACGGCATGAACCTCGTCGCGAAGGAGTATGTCGCGGCGCAGAACGAGGCCGACCCCGGCGTATTGATCCTCTCCCGCTTTGCCGGTGCGGCAGATGAGCTAACCGAGGCGCTGATCGTCAATCCGTTCAACGCCGATGAAGTGGCGGGCGCGCTGCATCGGGGGCTGGTGATGCCGCTGCCCGAGCGCAGGGAACGCCACCGCGCCTTGCTGGCGAAGGTCCGCACCACCACCGCGCAACATTTCTGCGAGCAGTTTGTCTCCCATCTGCGCGCGCCCGCGTCCATATAATGGCTGATACCGAGGCGAGACTGAACGCGGCGACAGTCAATGGCGGCGCCCGTATTGTATTCGAGAGTATCACGCCACAGGTCGATGACGGGAAATTCCCGGTTCGCCGCATTCTGGGGGATATCGTCCGGGTGGAAGCCGACGTGCTGAGCGATGGCCATGACAAGCTCGCGGGCGAGGTGAGGTTTCGTATACAGAACGAGACGAAGTTCCGCGCCGTCCCGCTCACGCTCATCGGCAATGACCGCTGGTTCGCAGAGTTTCCTCTGGAACAGCTTGGCCGCTATGTTTTCAAAATTGTCGCCTGGAAGGATGTCTACGCCAGCTTCACCGATGACCTCACGAAAAAACACGCAGCCGGGGTTTTGACAAAACTGGAAATCGAGGAGGGTCTGGCGCTGCTTCGTGAGGCCTTGAAGCATGGGCAGAGCCGGAACAAGCCCCGCCTGGCCGGCCTGCTGCGCCTGCTTGAGGAGGCCGAGGAGGATGAGCGCCGGAGTATATTGCTAAGCGAGCCCACCGCCGCGCTGATGCGCGAGGCGGATCTACGAAAATTCATCTCCGCCTCGCATCTCATTACCCTGGATGCTGAGCCGGAATACGCCGCCTTCGCGAGCTGGTATGAGATCTTCCCGCGCAGCCAGAGCGGAGATACCCGGCGCCACGGCACCCTGCGCGATGTCATCGGCCAGCTGCCGCGCATCGCGGCAATGGGGTTCGACGTGCTCTACTTTCCGCCGATCCATCCGATCGGCGAGGTCAGCCGCAAGGGCCGCCACAACACGCTCACACCCGCGCCGGATGACCCGGGCAGCCCTTACGCCATCGGCTCGGCAGAGGGTGGGCACGATGCGATCCATCCGCAGTTGGGAACACTGGAGGATTTTCATGCCCTGCGGGATGCCGCATCGGCGGTCGGCATCATGCTGGCGCTGGATTTTGCCGTGCAGTGCGCACCGGATCACCCCTGGCTGCAAGCGCACCCCGAGTGGTTCAGCTGGCGCCCGGATGGCTCGCTGCACCGCGCCGAGAACCCACCCAAAAAATACGATGATATCGTGAATGTGGATTTTTATGCGCAGGGTGCGATGCCCTCGCTCTGGTTCGCTTTGCGTGATGTCGTGCAGTTCTGGGTGGACCAGGGCGTTCGCCTCTTCCGCACGGATAACCCGCACACCAAGCCTCTGCCCTTCTGGAAGTGGCTCATCGCCGATATCCGCGCGCGCCACCCGGATGTGATCTTTCTGGCGGAGGCTTTCACCCGGCCGAAGATAATGTACCGGCTGGCGAAGCTTGGATTCTCGCAATCCTACACCTATTTCACCTGGCGTAACACCAAGGCTGAACTCGAGGATTATCTGAAGGAGCTGAGCACGACGGCGCCGCGCGATTTTTTCCGTCCGCATTTTTTCGTCAATACGCCGGATATCAACCCGTATTTTCTGCAAAACTCCGGGCGCGCCGGGCACCTCATCCGCGCAGCGCTCGCCGCCACGCTCTCTGGCCTGTGGGGCCTGTATAACGGGTTTGAATTATGCGATGCGGAGCCGATTCCAGGGCGAGAGGAATATTTCGATTCCGAGAAATATACCATGAAGGCCTGGGACTACGACCGCCCGGGCAATATCACCGCCGAGATCACCCGCCTCAACCGCATCCGCCGTGAGAACCCGGCGCTGCACTCACATCTCGGTATCGAATTCCTACCAGCCTACAACGAGCATGTGCTGTATTTCCGGAAATTCACCGCGGACGGCAATGTCCTGCTCATCGCGATCAGCCTCGATCCGTTCAGTATCCAGGATGCGGTCATCGAACTGCCGCTTTGGCGCTTCGGCCTGGGGGATGACGGCGCGCTGGACGCGGAGGACCTCATGCGCGGTGTCGCCTTCACCTGGCACGGCAAAAACCAGCCGGTGCGTTTCGACCCGGACGAGCTCCCTTTTTGCATCTGGCGTGTCACGCCCAACCCCGAGGGGCTGCAATGAAAAAAAAACCGTTGGGCGCAACCGCCGAGGACCCGCTATGGTACAAGGATGCGGTCATCTATCAGGTGCATATCAAGTCGTTCTTTGACGGCAATAACGACGGCACCGGGGATTTTGCGGGGCTGATCGAAAAACTCGACTATATCGAGCAGCTCGGCGTCAATGCCATCTGGTTATTGCCGTTCTACCCCTCGCCACGCCGCGATGATGGCTATGATATCTCGGACTATCGCAGCGTGCATCCTGAATATGGCAATCTGGCCGATGTCCGGCGGCTCATCCAGCAGGCGCACCAGCGTGGCATCCGCGTGATCATCGAACTCGTCATCAACCATACCTCGGACCAGCACCCGTGGTTCCAGCGCGCGCGGGCTGCCAAGGCCGGATCGGCGGCGCGGAACCTGTATGTATGGTCGGACAACGACCAGGCCTATTCAGGAACGCGCATCATTTTCGTCGATACCGAAAAGTCCAACTGGACCTGGGATGAGACGGCGAAGGCCTTCTACTGGCATCGTTTTTTCTCGCACCAGCCGGATCTCAATTTCGACAATCCCCGTGTTCTGCAGGAGGTGCTGAACATCATGCGCTTCTGGCTGGACCTCGGTGTCGATGGCCTGCGGCTGGACGCGGTGCCGTATCTCATCGAGCGCGAGGGCACGAACAACGAGAACCTCGCCGAGACGCATGACGTGCTGAAAAAAATTCGCGCGGCGCTGGATGAGCACGCGCCGGGCCGGATGCTGCTGGCCGAGGCGAACCAGTGGCCGGAGGACGCGCAACAGTATTTCGGCCAGGGCGATGAATGCCACATGTCCTTTCATTTCCCGCTGATGCCGCGGATGTATATGGCGATCGCGCAGGAGGATCGCTTTCCCATCTCCGATATCATGCGCCAGACGCCGGAGATCCCGGAGACCTGCCAGTGGGCGATTTTTCTGCGCAACCACGATGAACTGACGCTGGAGATGGTGACCGATTCCGAGCGGGATTATCTGTGGAACACCTATGCGTCAGACAAGCGCGCGCGCATCAACCTCGGTATCCGCAGGCGCCTCGCCCCGTTGATGGAGCGCGACCGCCGGCGCATCGAACTCATGAACGGTCTGCTGCTCTCCATGCCTGGCACGCCGGTGATCTATTACGGCGATGAGATAGGCATGGGCGATAACATCCATTTGGGCGACCGCGACGGCGTGCGCACCCCGATGCAATGGTCGCCAGACCGCAACGGCGGATTCTCCCGCGCCAACCCGGCTGATCTGGTGCTGCCGCCGGTCATGGACCCGCTATATGGCTTCGCCGCCGTGAACGTCGAGGCGCAGGCGAGCGACCCGCACTCCCTGCTGAACTGGACCCGCCGGATGCTAGCGGTACGCAAGCGCCACCACGCTTTTGGCCGCGGCAGCCAGCAGTTTCTCTATCCCGGCAACCGCAAAGTGCTGGCCTATCTGCGCCATTTCACCCAGCCGGATGGCGAGACGGAGACGATTTTGTGCGTGTGTAACGTCGCCCGCACGGCCCAGGCGGTGGAGCTCGACCTCAGCGCCTTTGCGGGCCGGGTGCCGCTGGATCTGTTGGGCGGGTCGGCCTTTCCGCCGGTTGGCCAGCTCTCCTATCTGCTCACCCTGCCACCCTATGGCTTCTACTGGTTTCTGCTGGCGACCCAGGCGGCCCTGCCGCCGTGGTACAGCCGCCCGCCCGAGCCAATGCCGGAGCTCGCCACCCTGGTGGTGCGCGGCGGCCTCAGCGACATTTTACTGGCGGCCCCGCGCAAGATCATCGAGTCAGACGTTTTGCCTGAATACCTCACGCGGCGGCGCTGGTTCGCCGCCAAGGATGAGACGATAAAATCCGCGCGGCTGGTCGGCACCGATAAAATCCCCGATCATGGCGCCGAAATTCTCCTGGCCGAGGTGGAGGTGCAGCTCACCAGCCGGACGGAGCGCTACCAGCTCCCTCTCGGCATCGTCTGGGACGATTCCAGCCCTTCCGCTTTGTCCCAGCAGCTGGCACTCGCCCGCGTGCGCAAGGCCGGGCGCATGGGCCATCTCACGGATGCGTTTGCGCTCGATGCGCTGCCGCTCAGCCTGGTTGGCGCCATGCGCGAGGGGGTCACGCTCAGCGCGGCAGAGGGTGAGTTGCGCTGCATGGCGACAGCTGACTTCACGGCGTTACAGCTGTCCGAGAACCCGCCGATCCGCCGGCTTTCCGCCGAGCAATCCAACAGTTCGCTGATCCTGGGCGATATCGTGATCCTGAAGATCATCCGTCGGGTCATGGACGGGATCAACCCCGAAGTAGAGATGGTGCGCTACCTCACCGAGCAGGGCTATACCAACACCCCGCCGCTCCTGGGTGAGGTCACGCGCGTCGGCGCGGATGGTGAGAGCCACGCGATCATCATCGCCCAGCGTTTCATCTACAATCAGGGGGACGCCTGGCAGTGGACGCTGGAGTATCTGAGCCGCTACGGCGAGACGCTGGCCATGAGCGGCCCCGGCGGCGCCAATGAGGAAGACGGCATGGCGAATTACGCCGCCTTCGCCCGCGCCATGGGCACAAGGCTGGCCGAGCTTCACGCGGTGCTGGCGCGGCCCAGCGCGGATGCCGCCTTCAACCCGCTACCCGCCACTGCGGCGGACACCAGGGCCTGGGCCGCCGGTGCGGCGGCACAGATCAACCTGGCGTTCGAGCGGCTGGAGCAGTTGGAAGCCTGGCCGGACCCGGCGGAGCAGGACGCCGCCTCCTTTGTGCTGGGCAACCGCAAGGCGATTATGGCGCTCCTGCCGCAACTGGCCAAAGCGGGCATCGGCTCCCTGCAAACCCGTATCCACGGAGATTTCCATCTCGGCCAGGTGCTGGTTGCCAATGGCGATGCGTTCCTCATCGACTTCGAGGGTGAACCCGCCAAGCCGCTGGCCGTACGGCGCGCCAAATCGTGCCCGCTGCGCGACGCCGCCGGGCTGTTGCGCTCGTTCCAATACGCCGCGGCCACGGCGCAGGCCAAGGTCAACGTCACGGATGATGCGATCTACCAGCGTTTCGCCGATGAGATGTCGCTCGAATTTCTCAACGCCTACGGCACGCAACAACTCAAGGGGGCTTCAGCGCAGGGGACCCTGCTCGATTTATTTTTGCTCGAAAAATCCGCCTACGAGATCTGTTACGAGGCCGCCAACCGCCCGACCTGGCTCGCCATCCCGCTGCGCGGCTTCGCGCAGATCGCCCAGCGCGTCCTGCGCGCCACGCCGGAGACCCAACATGGCTGAACCCGGCACAAGAGACCTGCTCTCGGATTTCGATATTTTTCTGCTGGGCGAGGGCCGCCACCGCGACATGGGCACCTGCCTCGGCGCGCAGGTCATGAATATCGACGGCATGGACGGCGTGCGCTTTGCCCTTTGGGCGCCCAATGCGCGGCACGTCTCGGTCGTCGGCAATTTTAACGGCTGGCACGGCGAGCAGAACCAGATGCGCCTGCGCGGTGCCGGCATCTGGGAGATTTTCATTCCCGGGCTCGCACCCGGCGAGATCTATAAATATGAAATCACCGGCCCGCACGGAGTGCTGCCGTTGAAGGCTGACCCGGTGGCGCGCCAGGCGGAGGCGCCGCCCGCGACCGGCTCGATCATCGCCGACCCGGTCATGCCGCGCCGCGCGCCACCCCTGCGCCATGCGCAGCCCGCCGGGCTGAACCAGCCGCTCGCGATCTATGAGGTCCATGCGCGCTCCTGGATGCGGCATTTTGATGGAACATCCTACAACTGGCAGGAGCTAGCGGCACGGCTGATCCCCTATGTGCAGGACCTCGGATTCACGCATATCGAGCTTATGCCCGTCATGGGCCATCCGTTCGGCGGCTCCTGGGGCTATCAGCCGCTCAGCCAGTTCGCCCCCATGCCCGAGTCCGGCACGCCGCAGGATTTCGCCCATTTTGTGGACGCCTGCCATGAAGCCGGTCTCGGGCTGATCCTGGATTGGGTGCCGGCCCACTTCCCCGGAGACGCGCATGGTTTCGCGCAGTTCGACGGTACGGCGCTGTATGAGCACGCCGACCCGCGCGAGGGTTTCCACCCGGACTGGAACACCATGATCTTCAACCTGGGCCGGTTCGAGGTGCGCGGTTTTCTCATCGCCAGCGCGTTGTTCTGGTTGGAGCATTTCAACGCGGACGGGCTGCGTGTCGATGCGGTCGCCTCCATGCTGTACCGCGACTATTCCCGCAAAGATGGCGAATGGGTGCCCAACCAATATGGCGGGCGGGAAAACCTTGAGGCGATCTCGTTCCTGAAGGAACTCTCCAACGCCATCAACGAGCGCTGCCCCGGTGCTTTGCTGATCGCGGAGGAATCCACCGCCTGGCCGGGCGTCACGCAACCGACCCGCGATGGTGGGTTGGGCTTCACCCATAAATGGAACATGGGTTGGATGCACGACACGCTGAACTATCTGGCCCAAGACCCTGTCAACCGCAGCTACCACCACGGCGAGATGACCTTCGGCCTCGCCTATGCCTTCACCGAGCGTTTCGTGTTACCGATCTCGCATGATGAGGTCGTGCACGGCAAGCGCTCCCTGCTCGGCCGGATGCCGGGCGATGAATGGCAGCGCTTCGCCAATCTGCGCGCCTATCTCGGGTTCATGTGGGCCCACCCGGGCAAAAAACTCCTGTTCATGGGCTGTGAATTCGGCCAGCCGACCGAGTGGAACCACGATGCCGAATTGTCCTGGCACCTGCTGCAATATGAGAGCCACCGCGGGATCCAGGGCACGGTGCGCGCCCTGAACCACGTGCTGCGATCCGAGCCCGCACTGTACCAGCGGGATTTTGATCCCTCCGGTTTTGCCTGGTTGGTGGGCGATGACCGTGCGCAATCGGTCTTTGCCTATCTGCGGATGGGGGATGAAGGTGCGCCGCCGGTGCTGGCCGTAAGCAACTTAACCCCGGTGCCCAGAGCCGACTACCGCATCGGCGTGCCGGGCGGCGCCTGGCGCGAGGTTTTCAACTCGGACAGTCTCGGCTTCGGCGGCAGCGGCGTGGGCAATGCCGGTACGCTGCACGCCGCACCCGAGCCGAGCCACGGCCACACGCACTCACTCCGCCTCACCCTGCCGCCGCTCGCCACCCTCATCCTACGCCAGGAGCCATAAATGCCCCCCATGCCAACCCAATTACAGACCGGCAAGCCGTACCCGATGGGTGCGTATTGGGATGGAATGGGCGTGAACTTCGCCGTGTTCTCCGCCCATGCGCACCGCGTGCAGCTCTGTATTTTCGACGCCGTGGGACGGCGGGAGATTACCCAGCTGGACCTGCCTGAGTGCACGGACGAGGTCTTCCACGGATATCTGCCCGAGGCCGCTCCTGGCCTCGTGTATGGCTACCGCGTCCATGGCCCCTACCAGCCCGAGGCTGGTCACCGTTTCAACCCGCATAAATTGTTGCTTGACCCGTATGCGAAAAAAACCGTCGGGCGCCTGCATTGGTCGGATGCGCTGTTTGGCTACCGCGTCGGCGCCACACGCGAGGATCTGTCGTTCGACCGGCGGGATTCCGCCGCCGCGATGCCAAAAGCCGTGGTGGTGGATGACAGCTACCACTGGGGCGATGACGCGGCGCCGGGCCGCCGTTGGGCGGACACGGTGGTCTATGAGGCGCATGTGCGCGGCATGACCATCCGCAACGATATGATCCAGGCGCACGAGCGCGGCAGCTTCGCGGCGTTGGGCGACCCCTATATCATCGAGCATCTCACTCGGCTCGGCATCACCGCCATCGAGCTTCTGCCCGTCCATGCCTTCCTGCAGGACCGCTTTCTGGTCGCCAAGAAACTCACCAACTACTGGGGCTATTCCACGCTCAGCTTCTTCGCGCCGGAACCCTCATACCTGAGCGCCTCAGACGGTGCGTTGAACGAAATCCGCCAGACCGTACGGCGTCTGCACCAGGCCGGGATCGAGGTGATTCTCGATGTCGTCTACAACCATACCTGCGAGGGCAGCGAGATGGGCACCACGCTCTCCTGGCGCGGGTTTGATAATGCCTCCTACTACCAGCCCGTGCAGGGCCAGCCGCGACGGTTGGTGAACGACACGGGCACCGGCAACACGCTCAACATCACCCATCCCCGCGTCCTGCAAATGGTGATGGACTCGCTGCGCTACTGGGCGCAGGCCTATCATATCGACGGGTTTCGATTTGACCTGGCGACAACCCTGGGCCGCGAGGCGCATGGGTTCGACCCCGGCTCCGGCTTCTTCGATGCGATCCGCCAGGACCCCGTGCTCTCACGCCTCAAGCTCATCTCCGAGCCCTGGGATATCGGCCCCGGCGGCTACCAGCTCGGCAACCATCCGCCGGGGTTCTCCGAATGGAGCGACCGCTTCCGCGATGGCACGCGCCGCTACTGGCGTGGCGACCCCGGCCAGCGCACGGAGATCGCCGCGCGCCTCATGGGCTCCAGCGATATTTTCGAGAGATTCAGGCGCAAGACCTGGGCCAGCATGAATATGCTGGGCGCGCATGACGGATTCACTCTGCACGACACGGTAAGCTACAACGAGCGCCATAACGAGGCCAATGGCGAGGACGGCAGGGACGGCCACGGCGAGAACCTTTCCAACAACTGGGGCGAGGAAGGCCCGACCGAGAATGAGGAGATCAGCGCGCTGCGCGAGACCGTGAAGCGCTCGATGCTGGCGACCCTGTTCTGCTCCTACGGCACGCCCATGCTGCTGGGCGGCGATGAGATGTGCCGCACGCAGCAGGGGAACAACAACGCCTACTGCCAGGACAATGAGATCTCCTGGTTCGACTGGTCGACCCTGCTGGAGGATTCAGAAACGCCCGCCAAATCCCTCGTCCGTTTCACGGGCCGGTTGGCGGCACTGCGCAGGCAGCATCCCAGCCTGCGCTCCGAGAATTTTCTGCACGGCAATAACGAGATCGCGCCGGGCATCTGGGATACCGCTTGGTTCGATGAGACGGGCGCGCCGCTTGTGCCCGCGAGCTGGGAGGATAGCATCGCGCAACTGCTCTCGCTGCGCCGCGCGGCGATGGATGGCGCGCGGGCCGACGTGACTCTGCTGGCGCTCAACGCCTCGCACGAGGACCGGGAATATGTTCTGCCCAATACCGACCTGCCGTGGATGCTCGAACTGGACACCGCCAACCCCGACGCCGAACCCGAAAAACTCGAGACGGAGAGTTTCATGGTCCGCGCCCATGGCATGGTGCTGTTGGCGGCATCGGTCGAGCGATGAGCCGCTTGGACTTCGGTGCGCGGCTCATAGCACCCATGAGCACGCAGTTCCGGCTCTGGGCGCCCGAAGCACAGCGGGTGGCTGTGGTGCTGCCGCGCGGCGAGCACGCCATGCAGCGCGATGCGCAGGGTATCTTCTCGGCCTGCGTGGCCGCCGATGCGGGCGATGCCTATAAATTCCGGATCGACAATGACACCATGGTGCCGGACCCCGCCTCACGCCTGCAACGAGGCGACGTCCATGACGAGAGCGTCATCACCGACCCCGATTACGGCTGGGAGTATGAGGCCTGGCAGGGTCGGCCCTGGCATGAGACGATCATCTATGAGCTGCATGTCGGCGCCTGCGGCGGCTTCGCCGGGGTAACCGCGCAGCTGCCCCGGCTCGCGGCACTCGGCGTCACCGCCATCGAGCTCATGCCGATCGGGGATTTTCCCGGCCGACATAATTGGGGCTATGACGGCGTGCTGATCTACGCCCCGGATACCGCCTATGGCAGCATCGCCGAGCTGAAGGCGCTGATCGACACCGCGCACGGACTGAACGTGCAGGTCTTTCTCGATGTCGTGTATAATCATTTCGGCCCGGACGGGAATTACCTCAACGTCTACGCCAGATCCTTCTTTCGCGCGGACACACCCACACCGTGGGGCAACGCGATCGATTTCAGCCGACCACAGGTGCGGGAGTTTTTCATCCAGAACGCGCTCTACTGGTTGCAGGAGTATCGTTTCGACGGGCTACGGTTTGATGCCGTCCACGCCATCGCGGACCCGGAGTTTCTGCGGGAGCTCGCCTCCCAGATACGCGGGGCATTGCCGAACCGGCATGTCCATCTCGTCCTGGAGAACGAGCATAACGACTCCTCGCTCCTGCGCGAGGCACCGGCAAAGCCTGGCTTCGATGCGCAATGGACCGACGACTGGCACCATTGCGTCCATGTCCTGCTGACCGGCGAGCGGGAGGGCTATTATGAGGATTTCCAGAATCCGGCGGAGCAGCTCGCGCGATGCATGGCGGAGGGTTTCGCCTATCAGGGTGAGCCCTCGCCCCATGCGGACGGCACGCCGCGTGGCTCGCGCTCGGCGCATCTGCCGAGCGCGAGCTTTGTCATCTGCCTGCAGAACCACGACCAGATCGGCAACCGCGCGATGGGTGAGCGGGTCATAACGCTCGCCCAGCCCCATGCGCTACGCGCCGCGACCGCGCTGCTGCTGCTCACCCCGCAGATCCCGCTGCTCTTCATGGGCGAGGAGTGGGGCGAGACGCGGCCATTTTTATATTTCACGGACCATAATGCCGAGCTGGGTGGGCTGGTGCGCGACGGTCGGCGCCGGGAGTTCGCGCGTTTCCAGGCTTTCACGAACCCGGCGACGCGCGACGAGATCCCCGACCCCAACGCGCTGGAAACATTCGAGGCGTCGCGCCCCACGCCTGCGAATAACGACTGGACGGAGCTCTACAAAACCTGTCTGCAAATCCGGGCCACACAAATTATTCCCCGCCTCGCGGGCTGCCGGAGCGCGGGTGCCGCCGCACTCTCAAAAACCGCCATCCGCGCCGCGTGGCGAATGAATGACGGCGCTGTCCTCACGCTCGCCGCCAATTTTGGCGCGGCGCCGGTTGGCTGCCCGGATGCGGATGACAGGCCGCTCTTCTCGACCAGCATGGATGACCATACTCCCGGCATGTTACCCGGCTTCACCACCCTCGCCTGGATGCAAAACCCATGAACGACGCGCTGCACAGGCTGGCCGCACGGGCGGGTATCGAGACATCGTGGCGCGATGTTACGGGCAAGCCGCAGAGTGTCTCTGATGAGTCACTGCGCGCCGTACTCACGGCCCTCGGCCTGCACGAGAGCAAATCCGACACGCAGGATGCAACTGGCGCGCCGCCCCTTGTTACCGCCGAGCTGAATGGGCCGATTCTGCTGGCCCATCCGGCCGGCCGTTTCCGCGTCATCCTCGAATCCGGGCGTATCCTGGAAGGCACGGCGGCACCTCATCAGAGCGGGCTGCAAATCCCCGGCATCGATGAGCCCGGCTACCACCGGTTCGAGATCGGCGAGCGCGTCACCA
The DNA here is from genome assembly GCA_021798575.1 of Pseudomonadota bacterium. GTDB lineage: Bacteria > Pseudomonadota > Alphaproteobacteria > Acetobacterales > Acetobacteraceae > Acidocella. Next base: position 12,996 of record JAJZGI010000043.1, read on the forward strand.
CCCTCGCCGTCGCGCCCGCCCGCGCCTTCACGCTGGAGGATGCCGCCGCCGGTAAAAAACTATGGGGCCTGGCCGTGCAGCTCTACGCGCTACGGCGGCACGATGGCGGTGCAATCGGCGATTTCGCGGCCCTGGCGGAGTTCGTCCACCACGCCTCCTGGCACGGCGCGGACGCCGTGGCTATCAGCCCCGTCCACGCCCAGTTCTCGGCCAATGTCTCACGCTACAGCCCCTATGCGCCCTCCAGCCGCGCGGCGCTGAACGTGCTCTACGCCGCACCTGAAATGCCAGGCGAAACCGGTGGGGAGCTGATCGACTGGCCGCAGGCCGCCGCCACGCGGCTGAAAAATTTGCGCGCGCAGTTCGATCATTTCCACGATGCCGAGGCGCTTGCCGCCTTCCGCCGGGAGTCCGGCCCGGGGCTTGAGCGCCACGCGGTGTTCGAAGCGCTGAGCGAGGCATTCAGCCCGGCGGGCGGTGACTTCCGCAACTGGGAGCAGCCCTATCAGGACCCCAACAGCCCCGCCGTCACCAGCTTTATCCGCGAGCACCGCCGGGAGATCGATTTTCATGCCTGGATGCAGTATCTGGCGGACGCCGGGCTCGCCAACGCGCAGAAGACCGCGCGCGATGCGGGCATGAGGATCGGGCTGATCGCCGATCTGGCCGTCGGCACGGATCCTTCGGGCAGCCATAGCTGGGCCCGCCAGGGCGAGGTTCTGCACGGGCTGGAGATCGGCGCGCCGCCAGACGCGATCAACCAGGAGGGCCAGAGCTGGGGTATCACGGCCTTCTCGCCACTGGGCCTGCGCAGGAGCGGCTTCTCCGCCTTCATCGAGATGCTCCGCCACGCCCTGCGGCACGCCGGGGGCGTGCGGATCGACCATGTCATGGGTCTCGCCCGTCTGTGGGTGATCCCATCGGGCTTTTCCTGCGCGCAAGGGGCCTATCTGCGGCTCCCGGCGGAGGATCTGATGCGCCTCGTCAGGCTGGAATCGCAGCGCCACCGCGCGGTGATCCTGGGCGAGGACCTCGGCACCCTGCCGGAGGGGTTCGATGCCACGCTGCGCGCGGCCAGCATCGCCGGGCTGCGGGTCATGTGGTTCGAGCGCGATGGCCAGTGCTTCAAAGCCCCAAAAGAGTGGACGCCGACCGCCGTCGCGATGACAACCACGCATGACCTGCCCTCCGTCGTCGGCTGGTGGCAGGGCTCGGATATCGCCTGGCGTGAGAGGCTCGACATGCGGGGTGATTCCATGGAGACGCGCGAGGCCGACCGCGCCGAACTCTGGTCCGCCTTTGAAGAGTCCGGCGCCACCGATGCGCCGATGCCAGGGCCGATGGAGGCTGACACGGTGGCGGATGCCGCCTGCGCGCATCTCGCCCGGGCCGCCTGCACGCTGGCCCTGCTGCCGGTTGAGGATCTGCTCGGCACGCCGGAGCAGCCTAATCTTCCTGGCACGCTGGATGAGCACCCCAACTGGTGCCGCCGCCTGCCCGCTGACTCGCAGACCCTGTTCGCCCGGCCGGATGTCATCGCGCGCCTTAACAGTTTGAACGGACGCGGATCATGACATTGACCCCCCGGGCCACCGCCCGGTTGCAATTATTCGCGGGCTTCACGCTGGACCAGGCGGCGGAGGCGGTGCCCTATTTCGCGGCGCTGGGGATCTCTCATATCTATACCTCGCCGATCCTGAAAGCTCGCCCCGGCTCGACCCACGGCTATGACATCGTCGACCATACGCAAATCAACCCGGAACTGGGTGGCCAACCGGCTCTGGAGCGCCTGGTGACGGCGCTGCGCGCCCACCGCATGGGCCTAATCATCGATATAGTCCCCAACCATATGGGTGTGGGCGGGGCGGACAATGGCTGGTGGCTGAACGTGCTGGAGCTCGGGCGCGCCAGCCCGTACGCCGATTTTTTCGATATCGACTGGTCCCCGCCGGATTCCAGCCTGCGCAACCGGCTGCTGGCACCCTTTTTGGGCCAACCCTACGGGGATACGCTGGCCAGCCAGGAGCTGGTGTTGCGCCTCAACGGCGGGTTTTTTGTGGAATATCACGAGCATCATTTTCCCATCTCGCCCCGCAGCACCGCCACGGTGCTGCACGGCGAGCCCGTCTTCAACGACATCAGCCATGAGTTCCTGCAGGCCTCCAGCCTGACCGCGCGCAGCGCCGCCAGCGCGGCCAGCCGGCGCGCCAGATCCCGCCTGGCTGACGCCGTGCGGACGCCGGAAGGCCAGGCCGCGCTCGACGCTGTTTTTGAGCGCTTCTCGGCGGCCACGCCACCGGGCCGCACCCGCCTGCACGCGCTGCTCGAGCGCCAGCATTATCGCCTGGCCTGGTGGCGCGCGGCGGCCGATGAGATCAACTGGCGCCGGTTTTTCGACATCAACGCGCTGGCGGGCCTGCGGGTGGAGCGCGCGGCGGTTTTTGACGCGACACACCGGCTGATCCTGCAACTCTATGCCGACGGGCTGATCGACGGCGTGCGGATCGACCATATCGACGGCCTGGCCGACCCGCGCCTCTATCTGCGCAAGCTCCGCCGCGCGATGGAGGCCGCCGGGGCCAGACGGCCTGCCGAGGTGCCGCACGGCGCGCCCTATATCATCATCGAAAAAATCCTCGCACCCAGGGAGCGGCTGCCGACCGGCTGGCAGACGAATGGCACCACCGGCTACGACTTCATGGACCAGGTCGGCGCGGTGCTGCACGACCCGGATGGCGAGGCCCCGCTCACCGCGCTGTGGAGCGCGCTCACCGGGAGGCCGGCTGATTTCGAGTCCGAGGAGCTCGTCGCCCGCGGCCAGATTCTGCGGGAAAATCTCTCCAGCGAGCTGAACGCCACCGCGACCTCCCTGCACCGCATCGCCAGGCGGGACCTTGCGACGCGCGACTACACGCTCACCGCCATTCGCCGCGTTCTGCTCGAAATTCTCGGGCATTTTCCCGTGTATCGCATCTACGCCGGGCAGACCGGCCATAGCGAGGCGGACACCCAGGTGCTGGACCGCGCCTGGGCCGGCGCGCGACGCAGCCTGCGCGCGGCGGACCATAAATTATTGGACCAGTTGCGCCTCTGGCTGGCGGACGAGCCACCGCGCAGCCTGCCGGTCGGACCACGCCGGGCCGAGCGGCTGCGCGCCATGGTGCGCTTCCAGCAGCTCTCCGCCCCCACCGCCGCGAAATCGGTGGAGGACACCGCCTTCTACCGTTTCGGACGGCTGCTCTCGCGCAACGAGGTCGGCTCCAACCCCGGCATCTTCTCGCTGCCGCCCGCCGCCTTCCACGCCACCTGCCTGGAGCGCGTCAGGAATTTTCCGGGCGCGATGATCGCCACCGCCACGCACGACCACAAGCGTGGCGAGGATACGCGCGCGCGCCTCGCCGTGCTCTCAGAAATCCCTGGCGAGTGGGAGAACGCACTGAGCCGCTGGATGCGCCTGAATGCGATTATCCGGCAGGATGTCGGCCCCAGCGTCGCCGATGAACTCATGCTCTACCAGACTCTCGTCGCCGCCTGGCCACTGGGCTTGACCGCCGGGGATGCACCGGGCCTGGAGAACTTCCGGGAGCGGGTGGCCGCCTGGCAGGTTAAATCCCTGCGCGAGGCCAAGCTCAACTCCGAATGGGCGGTCCCGAACGAGGCCTATGAGGCGGCTTGCCAGGCTTTTATCGGCAATACGCTGGACCCGAAGCGCGCGGTGCTGGGCGAAATCATCGAATTCGCGGCCCGGCTGGATGCGCCCGGGGCGATCAACGGCCTCGCCCAGACGCTGCTGCGCATGACCGCGCCCGGCGTGCCGGACCTCTACCAGGGTACCGAATTCTGGGACCAAAGCCTCGTTGACCCCGACAATCGCCGCCCGGTCGACTTCATCCAACGCGCCGCGACACTGAAAGCCGGCGTGCCGCCCGCCCAGGCGCTGGACCAATGGCAGATCGGAGCGGTCAAGCAGGCGATCATCGCCCACGCACTCGCCCTGCGCGCCAGCCTGCCTACGCTGTTCGCACGCGGGGGCTATATCAAGCTGGAGGCCGAGGGCGACGCGCAGGACCATGTTCTGGCCTTCGCCCGCCGCCACAGACAGCATTGCGTCATCACTGCGGTCACCCGGCTCAGCGCGCGCCTCGTCACCGCATCCCCGCTCGTGCCGCCATCGGCCTGGGCGGGCACCACGCTCACCCTGCCCGGTACCAACTGGACGGATGTGCTGAATGGCGGCACCGTGGTGGGCGACAAAATCCCGGTTGGTATGCTCCTCGGCCGGTTACCTGTTAGCTTGTTGCGCTCTGCATGAAGCCGCCCGCGCTCACGCCCCGCCATGCGCTGTTTCTGGATATCGACGGCACGCTCATCGACCTCGCCGCGACGCCGGATGGGGTGAGCGTCCCGCCCGGCCTGGCCACGGGGTTACGCGCGCTGCGAGACAGGCTGGGTGGCGCGCTCGCACTCCTCTCCGGGCGCAAGCTGACCGATATCGACCGCCTGCTGGGCCCCGGCCTCGTCTGCGCCGCCGAGCATGGGGCGATCCTGCGGGATTCCGATGGCCGGATTCACGCCACCGCGCAGCGCCCCGCCGCCTATGACCGTTGGCTGGCGAGCCTAAACCGGGCGGCGCGGCAGATGCCCGGCGTGCTGATCGAGCAGAAGGAATTCAGCCTCACCGTACACTACCGCCAGGCGCCAGAGCATGAGGCGGAACTCGGCCAGCTGGTTGAAAGGCTGGTGGGTGAAAACGAGGACGCGGTGATACTGCTCGCCCACAGCGCCTTTGAGCTCCGCCCCCGTTCAGGCAATAATAAGGGCGAGGCGCTGGGTGGCTTCATGGCCAGCCCGCCCTTCAAAGGGCGGATACCCGTCTTCGTGGGGGATGACGTGACCGACGAGCCCGCGATCCATAAGGCCAACGAGCTGGGTGGCGCTGGCCTGCATGTCGCGCGTGATTTCAACGGTAGCACGCAGATGGTGCGGGACTGGCTGCTGGGCGCGGGGTAGCGCCCTTGCCTTTTTCGACCCTCTATGCGACACCCCGGCCTCCCCTGCTGGGCGCGTGGCGCGTGCCCGGCTATTGCTCGTCCCGATATTGGGTGGTCCAGACCAGGACCGGAGCTGAAACCAACCGAAGGGAGCACACATGCCATTATATGAAACCGTGGTGATTGCACGGAGCGAGATCACGCAGGCGCAGGCCGACGCCGTTGCCGATGCCGTGACAACCCAGCTTGAAGCCGACGGCGGCGCTGTTAAAAAGCGGGAATACTGGGGCCTGCGGGCGCTGGCCTACCGGATCAAAAAAAACCGCAAGGGCCACTACATCCTGCTCGGGCTCGACGCACCCTCCCCCGCCATTTTGGAGATGGAGCGCCAGCTATCCCTGAACGAGGATGTGCTGCGCTTCATGACCGTGCGGATCGAGGAGATATCCGAGGAGCCATCGGTGATCCTGTCCCGCAAGTCCGATGACCGCGAGCGCGGCTTCCGTGGGCCCAAGCCCGCCGGCCGTTTCGAGACCGGGCGCAAGCGTGGCTTCGATGAGCGCGAGGAGTTCCGCGCCCGCGATGAATTCCGTGCCGACCGTGACGACTACGCCCTTGAGGAGGAAATCTGATGTCCGAAACCACTGAGCTCAGCAATGGGCTGCGCCGCCCCTCTGTGGGCGCGAGGCGGCCGTTTTTCCGCCGCAAGAAATCCTGCCCGTTCTCCGGCCCCGGCGCGCCGGTCATCGACTATAAGGACGTGCGGCTGCTCTCGCGGTTTTTGTCCGAGCGCGGCAAGATCGTGCCCTCGCGCATCACCGCCGTGTCCGGCAAGAAGCAGCGCGAGCTGGCAAAAGCCATCAAGCGCGCGCGTTTTCTGGCCCTGCTCCCCTATGTTTTAACCTGAGGGGCGCGGATCATGGCACAGATAGAACTCATCCTGCTCCAGCGCGTCGAGAAACTCGGCCAGATGGGGGAAGTGGTTAAGGTGAAACCCGGCTATGCGCGCAATTTTTTATTGCCGCAGTCCAAGGCCGTGCGCGCCACCAAGGCGAACCGCGAGCGCTTCGAGCGGGAGCGCGTCCAGCTTGAAGCGCAGAACCTCAAGCGCCGTGGTGAGGCCGAGCGGGTGGCCGAGCGGGTGCAGGGGCTGACCATCACCCTCATCCGCCAGGCCTCCGAGGCCGGTGCGCTGTATGGCTCGGTCTCCGGTCGGGACATCTCCGACGCCACGACCGCCGCCGGGCTGGGCGTGGAGCGCAACCAGATCCTGCTGGAGCACCCGATCAAGTCGCTCGGCATCTCCTCGGTTCGCGTCGCGCTGCACCCCGAGGTGATCATCGATGTGCGGGTGAATGTCGCCCGCTCCACCGAGGAGGCCGAGAAACAGGCCCGCGGCGAGAGCATCGCGGCGGAGCCCGACGAGACCCCCGAGCTTGGCCCGCTGTTCGGCCAGGAAGAGGAAGCAGAGAACGCTTAAGCGTACGGATATCCATCATGAACGGCCCCTGCCACCGCAGGGGCCGTTTCCATTTGGCCTCTTTTTATTGTAACGTTTGATCCCTAGCTTAAGGCTTCGGATACGGCGGAGGGCGAATTGGGCGGGCTCTATAAAAAACTGATGGATCGCATTCTCAGAGGCGCCATCCATCGCGGCCAGTTCCAGGTGGTCTGGCCGGACGGCGAGCAGAGCGCCTACGGCGACGGCCAGGGCTCGCTTGTTACGGTTGAAATATCAAACCCCGCATGGCTGCGCCGCCTCGTCGCCAATCCTGCCCTTGCGGTCGGCGAGGCCTATATGGATGAGGGTCTCGTGCCGGTGGGCTGCACGATGCATGAATTACTGGTGCTGCTGATGGAGAATATCCGTGGCCAGCATGTGCCGGTGCTGGCCTGGAACGCGCGCATCCGCCGATTGCTACGCCCGCTCATGCAGGCCAATGGAGTGGGGCGCGCGCGCCGTAACGTCGCGCATCATTACGACCTCAACGGCCGGCTCTATGCGCTGTTCCTGGACCGCGACCGGCAGTATTCCTGCGGCTATTTCGCGCAGGGGAACGAGACGCTGGAGCAGGCCCAGGCGGCAAAAAAACACCATATCGCCGCCAAGCTGCGGCTGCACCGGCCTGGCCTCAGCGTACTGGATATCGGCTGCGGCTGGGGCGGCATGGCGCTCACCCTGGCGCGCGACTATGGCGCGCGCGTCACCGGCATTACCCTCTCACAGGAGCAGCTCACCGAGGCTCGGACGCGGGCTTTGGCCGCGGGACTATCCGACCGCGTGAGCTTCGCTCTGATGGACTATCGCGACGTTGCGGGCACGTTCGACCGGGTCGTCTCGGTCGGCATGTTCGAGCATGTGGGCGTGCCCAATTATCCCAGTTTTTTCGCCACGGTGAAGCGCTGTCTGGAGCCCGATGGCGTGGCCCTGCTGCATTCCATCGGCCGGTTCGCGGGCCCCAGCGCCACCAACCCCTGGATCACGAAATATATTTTTCCAGGCGGGTATTCGCCCGCGCTCTCGGAGGTCTTCGGCCCGCTGGAGGCGAGCGGCCTGCGTACGACGGATGTCGAGATCCTGCGGCTGCATTATGCCAAAACTATCGCGCACTGGCGGCGGCGTTTCGCCGCCAACCGCGATACCATCGCCGCGATCTATGACGAACGATTCTGCCGCATGTTCGAATTCTACCTGTCCGGCTCGGAGTTGTCCTTCAGGACATCGGACCATATGAACTTCCAGATCCAGATGGTGCGCAACCAGGAGGCCCTGCCGCTTACGCGGGACTATCTTTTTGAGGAGGAGCGTCAGACCTCGCTCGCCGAGGCTTCGGATTAGGACGTTTTCCCATTTGATGAAAAACGTTTAAGAAGAAAACATGCAACTCCCCTGGTCGAAGCCAAAAATCCCCGTCGTCGCGCTGCGCGGCATCATCGCGGCCAGGCCCGGCGCCATGAGCCTCGTCAGCCACTCGGCCCCCATCGAGCGTGGTTTTGCCCTGGCCAAAAAGAGTAAAAACCTCATCCTGGCGATCGAGAGTCCTGGCGGATCGGCGGCGCAGTCCGACCTCATCGGCCAGTTCATCCGCCGCCGTGCGGAGGAGCTGGGCGTCACCGTCACCGCCGTCATCGGGGATATCGGCGCCTCGGGCGGCTACTGGCTCGCCTGCGCGGGGGATAGAATCTATGCCAACCGGCTCTCCATCGTCGGCTCCATCGGCGTCATCACCGGCGGGTTCGGGCTCGATAGATTCATCGCCCGCTACGATATCGAACGGCGGCTGTTCACCGCCGGGGAGAACAAGGCGCGGATGGAGATGTTCTCGCCCCTGCGCGAGCAGGATACCCGCTTCACGCAGGATCTGCTGGATGAGGCGCACGGCATGTTCAAAGCCTGGGTGCGCGAGCGCCGGGGCGCGCGGCTGACCGGCGCGGAGGATCCAATTTTTGACGGCGGCTACATGATGGGACAGCGCGCGCTGGAGCTGGGGCTGATCGACGGGCTAGGGGATGTGGACACGCTGGTGCGGGAGATCGGTGGTGCCAAGGCGAAGCCCGTGTGGCTGCGGCCCAAGCCGCCGCGCGGGCTGCTGCGCCTGTTCAGCCTCGGCGTGGAGGCCACGCTGGGCGTGGCCGAGGAGCGGCTCTCCGGGCCGGTCCTGCGATGAGCCTCACCGCGCGGCGCATCACCGCGAGGGATGCGGATCTGTTTCTGGAGATGGCGCAGGAGTTTCATATCGAGGATTGTCACCCGCTGCACGGGGCGGGTGTGGCCTCCATCCGCGAGGTGGCCGCCGGTGTCGCGCTCGCGCCGGCGTTTTTTCTGCTGGAGCATAGCGTACCGGTCGGGTTTTTTGTGCTCTCCCTGGGCTATAGTCCGGAGCATGGCGGCACCGATGGGTTTATCGATGACCTCTATATCCGCCCGGATTTTCGAGGACGTGGCCTGGGCAAGCAAGCGCTCAGCCTAGCGGTCGAGGAGTCACGCAACTGCGGCATCCGCGTGCTGCTCCTGGAGGTGGAGGCGCACAACGCGCGGGCGTATCAGCTCTATACCTCCATGGGATTCACCGACACGAAGCGCCGGCTCCTGCGCCTGGCGCTGGCGGAGGAGTAGTCCGCTTCAAGCGAACTTCAGGACCAGAAACCCGGCGATGATCGCGACCCCGGTCAGCCCGGCGATCAGGCCCAGCCGTTGCTCGATGAACTCGCGCGCGGGTTCGCCGAAATAGCGCAGCAGCACCGCCTCCAGCAGGAACCGCCCGCCACGGGTGGCGAAGCTCGCCGCCATGAACAGCGGGAAATTGAATGCAGCCGCCCCGGCGGCGATGGTGACGATTTTATAGGGGATCGGCGTGAGGCCTTTGATCAGGATCACCCACACACCATATCGCGCGAACTTTGCCTGGAACGCCGCGAAGGCCGCCGTGTAGTGATAGAAATGGATGATCGGCTGGGCCAGCCGGTCCAGCAGCAGAAAGCCGATGGCATAGCCCAGCGCGCCGCCCAGTACGCTGCCCGCGGTGGCGATGGCGGCCAGCCAGAAGGCCTTGCGCGGCTGCGCCAGGGCCATGGGGATGAGCAGCGCATCCGGCGGAATGGGGAAAAAACTCGCCTCCGCGAAGGCGATGGCAAACAGCCAGAACATCGCCGCCGGGCGCTCCGAGAGCGCGATCACATAGTCATAGATTTTATGCAGCATGGGCTGGGAGTGCCATAGGCGGACACAGGTCGCAACCGGCGGTATCGGTTTTCATCAAAAGCCGATAAAACCTGTAATATGATCATTGCCGCCCCCCGCTGGTTCTCAGATGGCGTGTTCCACGGCCCGGTGGCGCTGCGGATGGAGGCCGGGCGAATCGCCGAGATTTTGGAGCCGGCCGTTCGCGCGGATGTGACGCTGACGAATGGGTTTTTGAGCCCCGGGATGATCGACCTGCACAATAACGGCGCGTTCGGCGTGGATTGCGCGACCGCCAGCACGAAAGAGTGGGGACAGTATATCAGCGGGTTGGCCGCGTGTGGTGTCACCTCCGTGATGCCCACCTTTATCACCGCGCCGCTTGCGGATTTGCAAGGTTCCGCCGCGCGGCTGGCCGACGCGATGCCGCGGCACGGGGCGATTCTGGGGCTACATCTGGAGGGGCCGTTTCTGGCACCCTTCAGGTGCGGCGCGCACCGGCGGGACTGGCTGCTGGAGCCAGATGCCGGGCAGGTGGATGGCGTGCTGAGCGGTGCGCTGGGCCAGGTACTGCGGCTCATCACGCTGGCGCCGGAATTGCCCGGTGCGCCGGCCGCCATCACCCGGCTGGCTGCCGCGGGGGTGGTGGTAGCGCTTGGGCATACCGACGCCACGGCGACGCAGATGCGCGCGGGCGTGGATGCCGGGGCGCGGCTGGTGACGCATGTGTTCAATGCGCAGTCCGCCCTGCACCACCGGGCGCCCGGCGCGCCGGGTGTCGCGCTGACCGACGAGCGGCTGTTCCCCTGCCTGATCGCCGATGGGGTGCATGTCGACCCGCTGCTCCTGAAGCTCGCCTTCGCCGCGAATGAGCGCGCCATCGCGGTGACGGACTCGATTGTATTGGCCGGGTTGGAGCCGGGGGCGAGACGCGATTTTGGCGGGGCCGAGGCGGTGCTGGAGCGCGCCGTGGGCGTGCGGGCGGATGGCACGCTGGCCGGGGCCGGGATCACGCTGGATGAGGGGGTGCGCCGGCTGATCGCCGCCGGGGTGGCGCCACGAGTGGCGTTGGCGGCGGCGACCAACCGGCCGGCGGCGGCGCTGGAGCTTTCCGCGCGCGGGCGGATCGCGCCCGGATGCCGCGCGGATGTAATCTGGTGGGGCGATGATTTTACCGTCCGCCAGGTGTGGACCGGGAACGCGGCCAGCGCGCCGTCCCGGCCGGTGCGCGGCACCGAGTTCGCGCGGCCCGAGATGGCGGATTTGGAGGCCCGGCCCAGCCTGGAGATCGTGGAACTTTTTTTGGCGCAGGAGGCGGTGGCGCAGCGCGCGCTGGGCGCGGTGGCCGCCGCGCTGGCGGCGCTGGCCGATGCGGTGGCGGCGCGGATGTGCGCGGGCGGGCGGTTGTTTTATGCCGGGGCGGGGACGTCTGGCAGGC
>JAJZGI010000077.1 GCA_021798575.1 Pseudomonadota bacterium
ACGCCATCGATCGCTTCATGGTGGAGAACAATCAGGACCCAAAACCATTCCAGTGGACCAAAAAGCCACACGAGATTTTGGCCGCAGTAAAAAGAGGGCACCAAGTGTTGGATTCTATCCACTAGATGCTCAGACTCGCCGTTTTCACCCTGGTTCTGGGCGGGCTCGGCGCCAGCCCAGGCCTCGCCCAAACCGCTGCCAGCGTGCAGGCGGGCCACGCGGTGTTTGAGGATCAGTGCGCCGGATGCCACAGCAACCAAGCAGGGGTGGACCGTTTCGGCCCAACCCTGGCGGGCATCTATGGCCGTACCTCCGGCACCGCGCCGCTCCACGTCTATTCCCCGGCGATGAAATCCGCGCATGTGGTGTGGGACGCGAAAAACCTGAACGGGTTCCTTGAAAACCCGCGCCGGTTCATGCCAGGCACCATCATGCCCTACAGCGGGCTCGCCAGTGGCCGCGCCCGCGCCGACGTCATCGCCTATCTGAAGTCGATATCTCGGTCTTCATGAAAAACCGACAAGCAGCTCGCACTGCTTGTCGGCTCCATGTTTACTTCTTGAACCGGGCGGCTTCCTCCGAGCCCCCGGTCGCATTCCCCGGGCTGTAGGAGTGCGCGCCGACACCGGCCAGCTTCCCGCCCTCCACGATCAGATACTCCTGGCGGATCGGCTGCCCGGAGAAATAACACTCCAGTATCTCGCGCGTTCCCGCCGCGTAGCGTGTCTGCGCGGAGAGCGAGGTGCCGGAGATATGCGGCGTCATCCCGTGGTGCGGCATCGTCCGCCACGGATGGTTGCGCGGCGCCGGCTGCGGGAACCACACATCGCCCGCATAGCCGGCGAGCTGCCCGCTCTCGAGCGCGCTGACGATCGCGTCGCGGTCGCATAGTTTACCCCGCGCGGTGTTGATCAGATACGCCCCGCGCTTGAAATGCTTCAGCGTCTCCGCGTTCACCATATGCTCGGTCTGCGGGTGCAGCGGGCAGTTCAGCGTCACGATATCGCAAGCCTCGGTCAGGCTCTTCAGATTATCATGATAGGTGAGGTTGAGTTCCTGCTCGATCGCCTCGGGCAGGCGGTGCCGGTCCAGATAGTGCAAGTGGAGACCGAAGGGTTTCATGAGCCGCAGCACCCGCAGGCCGATACGCCCGGCGGCGACGGTGCCGACATGCATCCCCTCGACATCATAGGAGCGCGCGACGCAGTCGGCGATATTCCAGCCCTCCTTGATAACCCAGTCGTAGGAGGGAATATAGTTGCGCACGAGCCCCAGGATCATCATCGCGACATGCTCGGCCACGCTGTTGCTGTTGCTGTAGGTCACCTCGGCGACGGTCACGCCATGCTCCATCGCGGCCTGCAAATCCGTATGGTCGGAGCCGATGCCGGCCGTGATGATCAATTTCAGCTTGGGCGCCCGGGCGAAGCGCTCGGCGGTCATATAGGCGGGCCAGAACGGCTGCGAGATGACGATCTCGGCATCAAACAGTTCCTGGTCCAGCGTTGAATTTTCGCCATCCTTGTCGGAGGTGACGACGAGCGTATGGCCCTCCGCCTCCAGAAATTTACGCAGGCCGAGCTCACCGGAGACGCTGCCCAGCAGCTCGCCCGGTTTGAAATCCATCGCCTTCGGCGTGGGCGCGGTCTGGCCGTCGGGGTATTTCAGAATTTCGGGAATACCGTCCCGCGCATAGGATGTCGGGTAGCCATCCACCGGGTCATCGTAGAGAACGCATATGATTTTTGCCATGTTTCATCTCCATCAAAATTTATCCATGCCGCCGCGGGCAATATTCCGGCCAGGTAAACAGCTTGGTTGTTGTTGGGCGTTTGTCCTGCCTTCGACGCCAGTGACTTGGTCTGCGCCGTACGGCTTATCAAGCGAATTCGCTGAGACGGACGATCGACGCCGTCGATCAGATGGACGGCTTGCACCGAATCGGTAATCGCGATTCAACCAGAGAATGATGATGGACCATGCGCTTGGCGTGCAGCAGAGTTTCACCGGTCGTGCCTGGCTCTGGCGGCCGGGGGATGCGGCGCGCGTGGGGGAGGGGATCGCCCAGCAGCACGGTATTCCCGAGCTCATGGGCCGGCTGCTCGCCGCGCGCGGCGTGCCGCCCGCGCATGTGCCGGACTATCTGGATCCAACCCTGCGCGCCATGCTGCCGGACCCTTCCAGCATCATCGATATGGACGCCGCCGCCGCCCGCCTGGCGGACGCCGTGGTGGCGGGCGAATGCGTGGGCGTGTTCGGCGACTATGACGTGGACGGCGCGTGCAGCTCGGCCATGATGGTGACGGTCCTGCGTCAGCTCGGCTGCGAGGTCGTGTATCACGTGCCGGACAGGATGCTGGAGGGCTACGGGCCCAACAGCAACGCCTTGCGCGCCATGGCCGAGCGCGGCGCGCGGCTGCTGGTGTGCGTGGACTGCGGCACCGGCGCGCATGAGGCCTTCGCGCCGCTGCATAACCTCGCGGACGTCCTGGTGTTCGACCACCACAAGGCCGAGGGCCCGCCCGCGCGGATCCACGCCACGGTGAACCCCAACCGGCTGGAGTGTAGATCCGGCCTCAACGAGATCTGCGCCACCGCGGTCGCCTTCATCGGCTGTATCGCGCTGCTGCGGGAGCTGCGGCGGCGCGGCTTTTTTACCACCCACGCCGAACCGGACCTGCGCGAGGCGCTGGACCTCGTGGCGTTGGCGACGGTGTGCGACGTGATGCCTCTGACCGGCCTCAACCGCGCCTTCGTCGCGCAGGGGCTGCGGGTGATGGCAAGGCGCGCCCGCCCCGGCATCGCCGCCCTGCTGGACGTGGCGAAGCTGACCGAGGCGCCGAATACGATGCACTGCGGCTTCGCGCTCGGCCCACGGATCAACGCCGCCGGGCGGATCGCGGAGTCGGACATGGGGCTGCGGCTGCTGCTCGCGGATGATGCAGAGGCCGCAGCAAACCTGGCGCAGGAGCTGGATGCGGTGAACCGCCAGCGCCAGGCGGTGGAGGCGGCGATCCAGGGCGAGGCGATGGCGCAGGCCCAGGCGCAGGTGGATGCGGGCCACGGCGTCATTCTGCTGGCCCAGGCGGGCTGGCACCCGGGCGTCGTCGGCATCGTGGCCGGGCGGGTTAAAGAGAGATTCAGCCGCCCAGCGCTGGTGGGCGGGATCATCGAGGGGCTGGTGAAGGGCTCGGGCCGCTCGGTACCGGGGCTGGATCTGGGTGCTGCGGTAATCGCCGCGCGCCAGAGCGGGCTGCTGGCCACCGGCGGCGGCCACGCCATGGCGGCGGGGTTCTCCGCGCGTGAGGAGGCGCTGGCGGAACTGCACGTATTTTTGAACGCGCGGCTGGTGCAGGCCGTCGCACTGCCGGGTGGCGCTGCTTTAACGTTGGAGGGCGTGCTGGCGCCCGGCGGCGCGGATGCCGCGCTGGCCCTTATGGTGGCCAAACTCGGGCCATTCGGCAACGGCAACGCCGAGCCGCTGTTCGTGCTGCCCCGGGCGCGAATCGTCAAGGCCGACCGCATCGGCAAGGACGGCAACACCATCCGCGCGATGGTGGAGGGTGAGGGCGGAGGCCGGCTCAAGGCCCTGCTGTTCCGCGCCAAGGAGGGCCCGCTGGCCGATGCGCTCTCCCGCGTCGGCGGCGCGCCGCTGCATCTGGTCGGGCATCTGCGGGCGGAGAGCTGGCAAGGGCGTGTCTCCGCCGGATTCATGGTAACAGACGCGGCGGCGGCTTGACGACACCCCGGAGGCGGCGTAGCGAAACACCGCCTCGTCCCGTTCGTCTAGAGGCCCAGGACGCTGCCCTCTCACGGCGGTAACAGGGGTTCGAATCCCCTACGGGACGCCAGGGTTTTTTGAGGGTTTTGAAAATCGTAGTGGGCCATATGTACCACTACCCCTCACAATTCCAGCGCTGAGGTCGCGGACCTCAGATAATTCGGATCGAATTTTCGGTATGTGCGGCGTAGGGTGGCCGGGTCTGTCGCCACCAGGTCGGCGGCCATCTCGATCGGGATATTATCCATCGCCAGCCATGACACCGCGCTGTGCTTGAGGTGGTGCGGTGTTGGCTTCCAGGTAAGTTTTGCCCGCGTGCAGAGCCGGGCAAAGGACCAGCGCAGGCCGGTCGGCACCGGCGCGCCGGCATATTCCACCACGTAATTTGACTGGGCAGCCTCCCGCGCCATCTCCAGTGCCGCCCGCAGGCTTGCGTTCATGGGCACAATCGCGCGGCGCTTACCGGTTAATTTACGACCCGTTTCCTGAAAATCGATCATCCCGCTCGCAAAATCCACCCGGTCCCATGTGAGGGCCAGGATCGAGCCTTTTCGCGCGCCGGTGTAGATGGCCAGGGAGACAAACACGCGGACGTGCAGGCTCACGCATGCTGCAATGAGCGCCCTGGCTTCGTCCTTTGTGAGGTAGCGGTCGCGTGGGGCACTGTCTCTGGGGGCTTCCAGCACCGGCGGCTTGGCTAGAAAGCCGTCCCGCCAAGCCATGCGCAGCGCCGCCCTGAGCACGTTGAACTCCCGGCGCAGCGTGCCTGTGGAGACCGGTCGGGGAATGTGTGTGCCGGGTTTGGTGTGGCGATGTGGGCGTGTCATTCGGTTGGCGGCGTAGTTTTCCCATTTTGTCTTGCTGATTTGGTCAACCCGGTAGTCGCCCAGCGCCAGCCGCAAGTGCTTTGCTGCCTCGGTCGACGCACCGCAAACCGTGTGGATGTCGCGCCCCAACCAGTTTGACAACATGGACTATTCCAGCCCGTCGCAGAGTGGTGATGGGATTGATATCACGATCAATGCGCAGGATTTGAGCACGATTACTTCGGCGACGGCTATGGCGACTGGCCTATTGATGTTGACAGCTGATGGTGCCTGGATGGTGACCGGCGGTGGTTTGTATCAGCCGATTACGCCGTCCACCATCAATGCACAGCCGCAATCCTTTTCCGGCGCGTCATATCTTCAGCCGGTGAGCGTTGGCATGGAGGTTTTTTATGTTCAAGCGCGCGGTTATGCGGTCAAGCGCTTGACCTTCAACATCTATGTGGATGCCTATGTGCCGACCGATGTCAGCGCGCTCTCGTCGCATCTGTTTGAGGGACGCCAGATTGTTGAATGGGCTTGGGCCGAGCAGCCTTATTACCTGATCTGGTCACTGCGCGATGACGGGGTTTTGTTGTCGCTGACCTACCTGCAAGAGCAGGAGATTCAGGGCTGGGCGAGGCATGACACGCAAGGATACTTTCGCTCGGTGTGCTCGATTCCGCAGCTTCCTGAGGGAGCAAACTGATGGCTTTGGGAACGCCGGTGATTGTCCAGGTTGGCTATATGGTGCCTACACCAAACGGGCCGAATAACATCACGCTGCCTAATCCGGTCGGCATCGGCAACCAGATTTTTATGTTAACGGCGGGTGGTGTGGGTTTTTCGTCGACGCCACAGGGTTGGAGTTTGGTCGGCACGGCGGGAATTTCGGGTGCGGACATCAATATCTACCAGCAAACGGCGGCGAGTGCTTTTGCGCCCAACGTGTCCGTTACTTCGACC
The DNA here is from genome assembly GCA_021798575.1 of Pseudomonadota bacterium. Taxonomy (GTDB): domain Bacteria; phylum Pseudomonadota; class Alphaproteobacteria; order Acetobacterales; family Acetobacteraceae; genus Acidocella. The sequence continues at coordinate 5,554 of JAJZGI010000077.1, forward strand.
AGCGCGCTGCCGGTGTGGGGCGTGATGATGGAGGTTGCCAACGCTGGAGCGGTGAATTGCTCGATTCTGACAAATACCAATGGTGCAAGCCAAGTAAAGCTAAACCAGTTTGGCGCAACTGAATCGATCGCTGGTCTCTATATGGCTCTAAGGAACCTCTGCGTAGTCTGATTGGATCAGGCCTATTTTGAGATACATTGGCTTTTCTTCATGTTTTTACTTAGTTTTTGGCAAAGTTTTCTATTTTTCCATGCTTTGGACGCAATTATCCTA
>JAJZGI010000044.1 GCA_021798575.1 Pseudomonadota bacterium
GTAAGCGTCAGCCGATTCACGTCTTGCGGTGATTTCTATAGCGCGGATTCTGCCGGTTCAATTTGAATGGTGGTTTCTGGTGGTCGATGATCTTTCCGTTGAGAGGGTACTCCGGAGCGCTCGGGAGGTATCTGGAGAGGTTATGCCGGGGCTTGAGCGGCGGCGGCGCTGGAGCACGGAGGAGAAGTTGCGGATTTTGGCGCAAAGTGTGGCGCCTGGTTCATCGCCGGCGTTGACCTGCAAAATACACGGCATCAGTAGCGGCCAGCTTTATACGTGGCGCAAGCAATTTCGCCTTGGCGAGTTGACCGGATTTGTGCCGGTATCCATCACGCCAGAGGTGCCGGCGTTGCCCGCACCTGATCCTGAACCGGCATCCCTCGCGGCTGCAATCCTCATCGAGGTAGAGCTTCCAAACGGTGTAAAGTTACGCGTGCCGGATGGTGTTGACCAAGCTTCGTTGCGCCGGATTTTATCGGCGTTATCGTGATTGGTCCGGCCGGGAACGTTCGCGTCTACATTGCCTGCGGCATCACCGATATGCGCAAAGGCTTTGATACGCTGGCCGCCCAGGTTCAGACCATGCTGCGCTTCGATCCCCATAATGGCGCGCTCTATGCGTTCCGCGGCCGGCGGGGTGATCTGATCAAGATTCTGTGGTGGGATGGGCAAGGGCTTTGCCTGTTCTGCAAACGCCTGGAGCGGGGCAAGTTTCTGTGGCCGCAGGCCAAGGATGGCTTAGTCTCGCTAACGGCAGCACAGCTTTCGATGTTGCTTGAAGGCATAGACTGGCGGGCACCGGTACGCAGCTGGGCGCCAGAAACCGCCTGCTAAACCCTTAAGAAATTCGCTGGATCGCATCGAAATTATCATGATTTTATCTGGGACTTTTGATCGAATTATAGGTGATGAACGCGCTCGAAGAAATCGCCACATTGCGTGCTGCTCTGGCCGATCGAGAGGCCGAGCTGGCAACCGCCCGGGCCGAGTTGACCGGGGCGCATCTGCTCATCGCGCAATATAAGGCCCAGCTGCACAAGCTGCGCCGGATGCAGTTCGGTCGGTCATCCGAGGCGCTGGATGAGCAAATCCATCAGCTTGAACTCAAACTCGAAGACCTCGAAGAGAGCGAGGCCGCGCGTGACGTGGCAAATCGCCGCCCAAAAGGGGACCAGCCAGGCCGCGAGCCTCTTGGCCCGGAACGGCGCCAGCCTGTTCGCCGGCCGCTGCCTGATCATCTGCCACGCGAAAACGTCATCCACGCGCCAGTCGAGATTTGCCCGGCCTGCGGTGGCACGCACTTCTCGAAGCTGGGTGAGGACAAGACCGAGGTGCTGGAAAAGATTCCGGTACGGCTGAAGGTGATCCGGCACATCCGGCCAAAGCTCTCCTGCCGGGCCTGCGAGACGATCATCCAGGCGCCTGCGCCCGATTTGCCGATTGAGAAGGGTCGCCCCGGTCCGCGCTTGCTCGCCAATGTCGTGGTGTCGAAATATCTTGATGGGCTGCCGCTATATCGCCAGTCGGCGATCCTGGCGCGCGAGGGCATCGAGATTGAACGGGCCACACTGGCCGATTGGATCGGCCATGCCGCCTAGTGGCTTGCCCCCCTCGCGCAGCTTATCGGCCTGTATGTGATGGCAGCGCCCGTCATCCACACTGATGACACGCCGATCAAAGTGCTGGCCCCTGGCAACGGTAAAATCCGGACCGGACGGGTTTGGATTTACCTTGTCGATGAGCGGCCTTGGGCAGGAAGCCGCGCGCCGGCCGCCTATTACCGGTATAGCCCAGATCGCAAAGGCGAGCGACCGCGAGATCACCTCTCTGCTTTCCACGGCGTGATCCAGGCCGATGCCTTTAGCGGCTACGAGGCGCTAACGCGGCAGGTTGGCCCGCCAGGTGCAAACGCGCCGCGCATCATGCACGCCGCGTGTTGGGCGCATGCGCGCAGAAAACTGTTCGATGAATTCGAGCGCACCAAATCGCCGATCGCTGAGGAGGCACTTCGGCGCATCCAAAAGCTGTATGCGATTGAAGCCGGCATCACCGGCAAAACCGCCGACGAGCGGCAGAAGATTCGCCGTGAGCATGCGGTGCCTATCCTCGCCGAGCTTAAATCGTGGATGACCGAACAGCGCCGGCGGCTGTCATCGAAGACCGGCCTGGCCAAGTCGCTGCAATACGCGCTGACGCGATGGGACGCCTTGTGTCTCTACGCCGAGGACGGCAGGCTCGGCATCGACAACAATCCTGCCGAACGCTCCTTAAGAATGATCGCCGTTACCCGGAAAAATTTCCTGTTCCTGGGTTCCGATGCCGGCGGTGAACGCGCCGCGGTGATCTATACCGTGCTGCAATCCGCCAAGCTAAACGACCTCGACCCCGAAGCGTATCTTGCCGATGTCATCGACCGCATGGCCAAGGGGCATCCGATCAACAGGCTTAGTGAACTGCTGCCCTGGAAATGGAACAAACCCGAAATCAGCCGCGCCGCCTATGCCCGCGCGGTTCTCGGCTGACGCTTACATCTCTGCCGGGTTTGTGGATGGTATGCCGGTATCTGGGCCTTGCGCAAGGCGGGCGTAGCCCGACTGGAGCGAGGCCCAGATACCGGTTGCGAATTTTTCAGGCGGCCGCAAGCAGTGAGGCCTGGGTGAAGTAGGCTTGGTCTGGCGCTCAAAGAGGCAAAAAACATCCTCCTGGATCAATCCACCCTCTATGCCGACGCCAAAACTTTCCAAAAAATCATGGACTGGATGGACGCGCCCGCAACCCGCTCAGAGACAGAAGGGATGAAGCGCCTCCTGCAAGCCAAAACGCCATGGCAGCGTGAGTGACTCTCCGCTACCTTTCGATCCGCCCGGCCTTCTAACCGAGACGCATGATGGCTCATCATTCAATTCCGGTGAACCCGCGTTGGACGACTGGCTGCGGCATCGCGCCTGGAACAACATGCAGGCGGCAGCCAGCCGTACCTACGTCGTCTGCCAGCCAGGCTCACAGCACATCATCGGATATTTTGCCCTCAGTATGGGGCAGATCCTGGCTCAGGATGTCACCGGCTCCATGCGCCGCAACATGCCAAACGCAATTCCGGCGGTCGTTCTGGGTCAGCTGGCGATCGATCTTTCCTGGCAAGGCCAAGGGCTCGGGCGGGCGATGCTCGGCGATGTGCTCCGCCGATCCCTCCGCGCTTCCGCCGAGGTATCCGCCCGCCTCGTCATCGTCCACGCCACCTCACCGGCGGCGGAAGCCTTCTATCATCACCACGGTTTTATCCGGCTGCCCGTAGAAACCCCGACCCTCGCCCTCGCCCTCGTCAAATTCGCCAAGGCCAACATTGACCACGCCACAGTCTGGGCGCAGTAGGGGGCTCCAGACGGTTGGACGGCCGCTGGCGAGCGTCAAACTTCGCTGGAGGAAAGTCCGGGCTCCACGGAAATACGGTGCCGGCTAACGGCCGGCGGGGGCGACCCCAGGGACAGTGCCACAGAAAACAAACCGCCGGGGTTCTCCCCGGCAAGGGTGAAATGGTGCGGTAAGAGCGCACCGCAACCCTGGTGACAGGGTTGGCAGGGTAAACCCCACCGGGAGCAAGACCGAATAGGGGTGGCCAGCGCCGTGCCGTCAGGTATGGGCGCGAGAGCATTTCCGCTCCGCCACCCGGGTTGGTCGCGTCAGGTCCGCCGCAAGGCGGGCCGCAGAGGAATGGCCGTCCAGCGCCCGGCAACGGGCGTGGACAGAACCCGGCTTACAGACCGTCTGGAACATTCCGCCCCCGCAGCGGTCGTCTGTCACAAAAAGAACAAAACATAAACATATTGTTTGAAAAACCACAGGCGCGCCCATGTGTTTTTCCGCGCCACGCCCGAAATTCCGGTGGAATCCCTTTGACCTGGGGCGCCGTAACGTGATAGTGGGATAAAAACCCATATTTGCCCATACAATGGTGGAAGGCGCCGTGTCAGACTCCCATGAGCCATTTTTTCGGCCATCACCAGAACCGGCTGGACGCGAAGCGCAGGATGTCCGTGCCCGCACCCTTCCGCGCGGCGCTGCGGGCGGATGTGGAGACCATCTCGCTCATCCTGCGCCCATCGCATTTGAACGACTGGCACTTTGTCGAGGCCTGGCCCAAACCGGCCTACGCGGAGCTGGAGTGCAAGCTCGAACAATACGAGCATTTCTCAGCCGAGCGTGAGGCGCTGGCGACCGTCATCTATACCGGCGCGGCCCCGGTCGAGACCGACCGCGAGGGCCGCATCATGATCCCCGAGGATCTGGCAACCTTCGCGAACCTGAAGGAGGGCGGCCCGGTCTCCATCATGGGGCGCGGGTCGATCTTCTACATCTGGGAGCCCCACGCCGCCGTGCAATTCATCGAGTGGACGCGCCAGCAGGCCGCCCTGCTCCGACAAACAGCCTTGCGCCCATGAAGAATTATTCACACATCCCGGTACTGCGGGACGCCGCGGTGGCCATGCTTGCGCCGTGCGCAAACGGCGTCTATCTGGATGGAACCTTTGGCGGTGGCGGCTACGCAAAAGCGATTCTGGATGCGGCGGACTGCACGCTCCTCGCCATCGACCGTGACCCGGCGGCCGTGCAGCGTGGCCGCGAACTGGCCTTGGCATACCCGGGGCGGCTTAAAGTTTTTGAAGGCCGGTTCAGCGAGGTTCTGCAACTGCTGGAGCGCGCGGGCGCGCAATCCCTCAACGGCGCGGTGTTCGACCTCGGCGTCTCCTCCTACCAGATCGACGACGCGGTGCGCGGATTCTCCTTCCGCGCGGACGGCCCGCTGGATATGCGGATGGGAAATTCCACACTGACGGCTGCGATGATCGTGAACACTAGGTCCGAATCCGAACTCGGCGATATCCTCTATGAATTCGGCGAGGAAAAAGCGTCGCGCCGAATCGCGAAAGCGATTATCGAGCGGCGCAGGCTGGAGAATTTTTCAACGACGGCGGATCTGGCCGGCGTGATACGGAGTGTTGTGAGACCGGATAAATCGGGCATCGACCCGGCGACCAGAAGCTTCCAGGCGCTGCGCATCGCGGTGAATGACGAGCTGAGCGAGATCGAGGCCGCGCTGGCGCAGGCAGCGGTGCGTCTCGCCCCGGGCGGTCGGCTGGTTGTCGTGAGCTTCCACTCGCTGGAAGACCGGATCGTGAAAAAATTCTTCGCGCGAGCCTGTGGCCGTGCGCCCGGCGCCTCGCGCCACAGCCCGGCTGGCCTGCGCGCCGCTGCGCATCCGCAGTTCCGTCTGCTAACCGGCAGCCCGGTGGTGGCGGGCGTTGAGGAGACGCACCAAAACCCGCGCGCCCGCAGCGCCAAACTGCGCGCCATGGAGCGTCTGGCCGCATGATCCGTCCGCTCACCCTCATCACCGCCATGCTGTTCGTGCTCTCGGGCGCGTATCTGTTCGAGGTCAAGCATCGCAGCCAGGTGCTGAACGACCAGATCGCGGCGGCGACGCAGGCGGCGCGGCTGGATGCGCAGCGCATCGGCGTGCTGCAGGCGCAATGGGCGCTGGAGGTCGATCCCTCGCGCCTGGCGCAGCTCTCCGCGCAGTTCACGAAATTGCAGCCGATGAAACCCGGCCAGCTGGTAACTCTGGGAGCGCTGAGCGCGGCGCTGCCGCCGCCGGGCAGCGCGCCGCCTGGGCTTAATCCGGGCGGTCAGGCGCCGGCGCAGCTCACCGTGGCATCCCTGCCCGCATCGGTTACGCCGCCGCCGGTCGCGCAGGCGTTGCCGTCACCGCCGCCCGCAAAGCCACCCGCGCCGGTGCGGCTGGCAAGTTCAGTGGCTCCAAGCCCCAGCGCTGTCCGCCATATCGCGCGGCAGCGGCACTTCATGCAGGAATATGCGCAGAACCAGCCCGTCGCGTTCTCGCGGCCCACGGTGCTGGTACCACCGGCGCTGCCCCAGCCGGTGGCCGTGCCGCAGGTGCCGGTGGTCCCCGTCCGGGCCATGGCCTACACAGCCCCCACACCGGCTCTCCCGGCCGATGGCGGCTCGATGCTCGGCATGGCGCAGAACCTGCCCGGGAACGGGAGTGCGAATTGACGCTGACCATCCGGCCGGACACGCCGCCGCCCGCGCGTCGGCCGGGCGCGCCCGAGCGTGGCGCGGTGCCGCTCACGGAGCATGTGCGGGTCACTACCCCGGAGCTGGACCAGCGCGCCGCGCTGGAAAAAGCGCGGGCGCGCATGTTCATCGGCGCGGTGCTGTTCGCCTGCCTGTACGGTGTCCTGGCCTACCGGCTCACGTATGCCACCATCATCCACCCGATATTGCCATCCTCTGCCCAGCTCGCCGGGCTGCAGCCGCAACTGGATATCACCCCGCCACCGCCCGGCCGGGCCGAGATCACCGACCGTAACGGCGCGATCCTGGCTGTCTCTCTGCCGGGCGCTCAGCTCTACGCCGACCCGCGCCAGGTGAGCGACCCGGTGGGCGCGAGCGAGAGGCTCGCCGTAGCACTCCCGGGGCTGGACCAGCTGGCGACGGAGCGCAGGCTCGCCTCAAACAAAGAGTTCGTCTACCTGGACCGCAAGCTGACCCCGCCCGAGGAGCTGACGGTGAACCAGCTCGGCATCCCTGGCATATATTTCGAGAACACCGAGACACGGCACTACCCAGGCGGCGATCTGGCGGCGCAGATCCTGGGCGCGGTGAGCGTGGGCGGCACCGGTATCGCCGGCGTGGAGGAATATTTCAACCATCGGCTGAAGCATGACCCAGCACCGCTCGCACTCTCCATCGACGCGGGGATCGAGGGCATCGTGCGCTCGGGGCTCGCCTCTGCGGTAAGGGAGTTCAAGTCGCCCGGCGCCTGCGCGATCGTGATGAACGCGCATACCGGCGAGATCCTGGCGATGGTCAGCCTGCCGGACTACGACGTGAACGACTTCGGCAACGCCGGGAACAATGCGCGCTTCAACCGCTGCGTGGAGGGCGAGTATGAGCCCGGCAGCGTTTTCAAGCTGCAAACCATGTCGATGGCGCTTAATTCCGGGTTGATCCACTACTGGGATTATTTCAACACCACGCATCCGCTGCGGGTCGGCGGGTTCTATATCACGGATTTCGAGCCGGCGAAAACCTGGATGGCGATGCCGGAGATCCTCAACGTCTCCTCCAACATCGGCGCCTCGCGCATCGCCACGATCCTGGGCCCGCGCATCGAGCAGGCGTGGCTGTCCAAGCAGGGGTTTCTGCAGCCGCTGCCGGTGCAGTTGCCGGGGCCGCCGATGCCGCAATATCCGCCGCTCAACCAATGGGGGCTGGCCACCACCATGACCGTCTCTTTCGGGGCGGGCATCGCGGTCAGCCCGCTGGCTCTGGTCACGGGGGTGCTGCCAGTGGTCAATGGCGGGGTGCGCTATGCGCCGACGCTGCAAGCGGTGGACCCCAACGGGCCGCAGCCCGTCGGCGTCCGGGTAATGCAGCCCCGCACCTCCCTGCTCATGCGCAAAATGATGACCAACGTCGTGCTCTACGGCACGGGGGCCTACGCCTCGGTGCCGGGCTATGTGGTGGGCGGCAAAACCGGCACGGCGCAGGTGGTGGGGCCCGATGGTCGGTATCGCCAGCACACCAACAACGCCTCCTTCATGGCGGCATTCCCCATGCAGGACCCGCAATACGTCATCTATGTGCTGGTGCTCCAGCCCAAGCCGGATGTCACCACCTTCGGCTTCACGACCGGCGGGTACATCGCCGCCCCCACGGTGGCGCGGATCATCTCCCGCATCGGCCCGATGCTGGGCATTCTCCCGGCCTCGGGGGACAGGCTGGCGGCGATCGAGGCGTCCTTGAAAATCCCCTTGAAGCCGACGCCGCCACCCGGCGTGGTCGGGCTGGGGCCGGGCAATCCGCTGCCGCCGGGTGCCAACGCCTTCGCCTACGAGCTGATGCACAAAAAGCCACCCGCGTTGGCCCAGGCGGGTGCCAATCAGCCGCAGGCGGAGCGTTGCGTCCCGCGCGGGACGTCATATGCGTAGCCGGGAACTCCATGAGGTGCGCGGCATCACCGCGGACAGCCGGGCTGTGCGCCCGGGGTTTCTGTTCGCGGCATTGCCAGGGCTGAAGATGGACGGCAGGCGATTCATCGCGGACGCCGTGGCGCGCGGCGCCGTGGCCGTGCTGGCGCCGGAGGGCACGGTCTGGCCGCCCGGCGTGCCGCCGCGCCCGCTGTTCTGCCCGGCCCAGCCGCGCGCCCGGCTGGCGGAGCTGGCGGTCGAGCTGGCGGGCCGGATGCCCGAGCGGCTCGTCGCGGTCACCGGCACCAACGGCAAAACCAGCACCGTGGATTTTTTGCGCCAGATCCTCACCCTGGCAGGCCGCAGCGCCGCCTCGATGGGCACGCTGGGGCTGATCGCGCCGGGTGTGGCGGGCGGGGATTCCCTCACCACGCCGGACCCGGTCAGCCTGGCCGATACGCTGGCGGGCCTGGCCCGCTTGGGCGTGAGCGATGTCGCGCTGGAGGCATCCTCGCACGGCATCGCGCAGCACCGGCTGGACGGGCTACGCTTCGCCGCCGCGGGCTTCACCAACCTCACGCGCGACCATCTGGACTATCACGGCTCCATGGCCGCCTACGCCCAGGCCAAATTGCGGCTGTTCGAGGCGCTCACCGCGCCAGACGCCCCGGTGCGGGTCATGGCAGATATCGAGCCCGGGATTCTGGCCCGCCTGCGCGAGATCGCGGCGCAGCGGCGGCAGGATTTCGCCACCGTGCAGGTGGAAAGCACGCCGCTGCCCGGCGGGCAGATGGTGCGTGCGCTGGACGAGGAGGCGATGCTCAACCTGCCGGGCCGCTTCCAGGCGGATAACGCCGCGCTGGCGGCGGCGCTGGCCGGCGCGCTCGGGGTCGCACAGCCGATGCAATTTCTGCCCCGCCTCCAGCCGGTGCGCGGGCGGCTGGAGCGCGCATTGCTGCTGCCCAACGGCGCGGCGGCCTATGTCGACTATGCTCATACGCCCGACGCGATCAACCGGGTGCTGAGCGCGCTGCGCCCGCACGCCGCCGGGCGGCTGTGGATCGTCTTTGGCGCGGGCGGCGACCGGGACGCGGGCAAGCGCCCGCTCATGGGCGCCGCCGCGATCAAAGGGGCGGATGGCGTGATCGTGACGGATGACAACCCGCGCGGCGAGAACCCGGCGCTCATCCGCGCCGCCATCCTGGCCGCAGCCCCCGGCGCGCGCGAGATCGGCGACCGCCGCGCGGCGATCGCCGCCGGGCTGGCGGCGTTGGGCAAGGATGACGTGCTCGTGGTTGCGGGCAAGGGCCACGAGCAGGGGCAGATCATCGGGGATCAGGTGATTCCGTTCGACGATGCGGCAGTCCTGCGCGAGCTGGGCGGCGTCCGATGAGCGCGCTGTGGCAGGCAGACGAGCTGGCGGCGGCACTGGGCGTGGCGCGCGGGTTCACCGTGCAGGGCATCAGCATCGACACGCGCAGCCTGGCCCCGGGCGATCTCTTCATAGCCCTGCACGGCGCGCGCGATGGCCATAATTTCGTAGCCGAGGCCTTCGCCCGGGGTGCGTCGGCGGCGCTGGTGGCGCGGCCATTACCGGGCGATGTCATCCAGGTGGAAGACCCGCTGGCCGCGCTTCAGCGCCTCGCGGTCGCGGCGCGGGCGCGGGCGCGGGCAAAAATCATCGCCGTTACCGGCAGCGTCGGCAAAACCACCACCAAGGAGATGCTGCGTTGCGCGCTCGCGGGCTTTGGCCGGGTCCACGGCGCTGAGGCCAGCTTCAACAACCATATCGGCGTGCCTCTCACCCTGGCCCGTATGCCGCGCGAGACAGACTACGCCGTGTTCGAGATCGGCATGAACCACCCGGGCGAGATCGCACCGCTGGCGCGGCTCACCCAGCCGGATGTGGCGATCATCACTTCCATCGGCCGCGCGCATCTTGGGCTGATGGGCTCCGAGCAGGCGATCGCCGAGGAAAAAGCGACGATATTCGCGGGTCTGGCGCCAAATGGCGCGGCGGTGCTGCCCGCCGCCTCGAAATTCCTGCCCCTGTTGCGCGCCCAGGTCCCGGCTAGCGCGCGGGTTCACGGCTTTGCCGGCCCCGGCGCGGTGGCGCGCCTGCTCACCGTAAAATACGGCGCCGAGGCCTCGGATATCCTCGCCGACATCATGGGCACCAGGGTTAAATTCCGCCTCGCGGCGCCGGGGCAGCACATGGCCGAGAACGCGCTGGCCGTGCTCACGGTGGCGGCGGCGCTGGGGCTGGACGTGGCGGACGCCGCCCGTGCGCTGGAGGGTTTCACCCCCGTATCCGGGCGCGGCGCGCGTCGTCGGCTTTTGGTGCCGGGCGGCGAGGTGCTGCTGCTGGATGAGAGCTATAACGCCTCCGATGCCTCGATGCGCGCCGCTCTCGCCGTGCTGGCGCTGGCGCCTGGTCGGCATATCGCGGTCCTGGGGGACATGCTGGAACTGGGCGAACACGCGGGGCCGGAGCATCTGGCGCTGCGACCGGACGCGCTGGCCGCCGCCGCCAAAATTTATGCCTGCGGGCCGCACTGCAAGCCCTTGTTCGACTCGCTGCCCGCCGCCACACAGGGCGCGTATGCGTCCGATGCCGCAGCACTCGCACCGCTGGTGCTGGCCGCCCTGCGCCCGGGAGACACGGTGCTGGTCAAGGGCAGCTACGGCAGCCGGATGCGGGATGTTGTCGTGCTGCTGGAAGGGTCCGCCTGATGTTCTATGCGTTTCTACTGCCCCTGGCGGGCGTGATCCATGCGTTCAACCTGTTTCGCTACATCACCTTCCGCGCGGGCGGGGCCTGCCTCACCGCGCTCGTCATCAGCTTCTGGGCCGGGCCAAAACTCATCCGTTTCCTCAAATCCGTACAGCGCCACGGCCAGCCCATCCGCACGGACGGCCCCGAGCGCCATCTGATCGAGAAAAAGGGCACCCCGACGATGGGCGGCGTCCTGATCCTCATCGCGCTCGGCTTCTCCACGCTGCTCTGGGCCAACCTCACCAACGGCTATGTCTGGGCGACTCTGCTGGTCACCTTCGGCTATGGCGGCATCGGCTTCGTGGACGACTTCCTCAAACTCACGCGGCGCAACACCAAGGGTGTGCCGGGCCGCGTGAAACTCATTGCCCAGGCGGTCATCGGCTTCATCGCGGCGGTCTGGATGACCCGTCTCATGCCGGGCTCGCTCGGCTCGGAGCTCGCCGTGCCGGTGTTCAAGAATCTCCTCATCCCGTTTGGCGCGGGCTTCCCCCTGGTCGCGATGTTCGTGATGATGGGCGCGTCCAACTCGGTCAACCTGACCGACGGGCTGGACGGGCTGGCGATCGTACCGACGATGATCGCCGCCGGGGTGTTCGGGCTCATCGCCTATCTCGCGGGCAACCACATCTTCGCGGCCTACCTCGAGATCAACTTCATCCCCGGCGCGGGCGAACTCACCGTGTTTCTCTCCGCCCTCATCGGCGCCGGGCTCGGGTTCCTGTGGTTCAACGCGCCACCGGCGGCGGTCTTCATGGGCGACACCGGCTCGCTCTCCCTGGGCGGCGCGCTGGGCGCCGTATCGGTCGCCTGCAAGAGCGAGATCGTGCTGGCCATCGTCGGCGGCCTCTTCGTGGTCGAGACGGTCTCGGTCATCGTCCAGGTCTTCTGGTTCAAGCGCACCGGGCGCCGCGTGTTCCTCATGGCGCCGCTGCACCATCATTTCGAAAAAAAGGGCTGGGCCGAGCCCACCATCGTCATCCGCTTCTGGATCATCGCGATGATCCTGGCCCTCGTCGGCCTCGCCACGTTGAAGATCCGATGAGCGGCTTCGGGCGCGTCTTCGCCGGGCAGAATTTCGCCGTCCTGGGGTTGGGCAAAGCCGGGCTGCCGGCGGCGCTGGCGCTGCGCGGCATGGGCGCAACGGTCTCCGTGTGGGATGACGATGCCACCCTGCGCGAGGCCGCCACAGGGTTCACCGTGATGCAACCGTCCCACACACAAGCGCGGCTGGATGCGCTGGTGCTCTCACCCGGCATCCCGCATCACCTGCCCCAGCCGCACCCGCAGGCCGCCTGGGCGGCAGCGCACGGCGTGCCGATCCTAATCGACGCCGAGCTGCTCTACCGCGCCGTGCGGGCCAGCGGCAGCGCCGCCAAATTCGCAGGCATCACCGGCACCAACGGCAAATCCACCACCACTTCGCTGCTGGCGCATATCCTGGATGTCGCAGGCGTGCCCAACGCCGCGGGCGCCAACCTCGGTCCCGCCGCGCTCAGCCTGCCGCGCCTCAGCGAGTCCGGCGTCTATGTTCTGGAGATGTCGAGCTACATGTTGGAGAGACTCGCCACGCTGCGCTTCGATGTCGCGGCGATGCTGAACCTCACCCCAGACCATCTGGACCGCCACGGTAGCATGGCGGGCTACGCGGCGGCCAAACGCGAGATCTTCGCGCGGCAGGATGCCGCCTGCACAGCCGTGGTGACCATGGAGGACGCGCCGTCCCGCGCTATGGCGGCCTGGCTGGACGGCCAGGCGGCCCAGGTCGTGCGTATCCACACCGGCGATGCACCAGGCGCCGGCCCCGCGCTGCCCGGCGCGCATAATGCCCAGAATGCCGCCGTGGCCCGCGCCATGGCGCGGGCGCTTGGCGTCGGCGAGGCGGACATCATTCGCGGCATCGCGAGCTTCCCCGGCCTCCCGCACCGCCAGCAGGAGGTGGCATCCTTCGCTGGCGTGCGCTTCATCAACGATAGCAAGGCGACGAACGCGGACGCCACGGCGCGCGCCATGGCCTGCTATCCGCGCTTCGTCTGGATCGCGGGCGGCATCGCCAAGGCGGGCGGCATCGCCGACCTCGCGCCCTATTTCCCGCGTATCGAAAAAGCGTTCCTCATCGGCCGGGACGCCCCCACCTTCGCCGCCACGCTCAGCGCCCACGGGGTCGAAAATGAGATCGCGGGCACGTTGGATGCCGCCGTTCCCCGCGCCCACAGCGCCGCCAGCAGTGGGGTCGTGCTGTTCTCCCCGGCGGCGGCGAGCTTCGACCAGTTCCTGAACTTCGAGTTGCGCGGCGAGCATTTCACCACGCTGGCGCGCGCGGGGAGGGGCTGATGCCGACACTATCCCGCGCGGATACCTCGGTCCTCGGCCGCTGGTGGTGGGGCGTGGACCGCGTCACGCTGATCGCGCTCGGCGTGCTGGTCGGCATCGGCTACGTGCTGGCATTGGCCGCCACCCCCGGCCTGTCCATGCGCATCAGCGACCCCGATACGCTGGCGATGGTCAAGCAGATCCTCTTCCTGGCTACAGGCGGCGTCATGATGCTGGTCATGTCCATGCTCTCGCTGCGCCAGGTGAAGCTCACCGCGCTCGGCATGGGGATCCTGTTTTTTCTGCTCACCGGCTTCACGCTGGTCCACGGCACGCAGGTGGATGGCGCGCACCGCTGGATATCGCTGCCCGGCTTCACCATCCAGCCGAGCGAATTTCTGCGCCCCGGCTTCATCATCATCATCGCCTGGCTCATCGCCGAATCCCGCCGCACGCCGGGCTTTCCTGGCAGGCGGGCGGCCCTCGGCGTGTTCTTCGTCACGGCGCTCATGCTGCGGATGCAGCCGGACATCGGCATGACCTTCCTGTTCACCGTCATCGTGTTCGCGCAGTTCTTTCTGGACGGGCTGGATCTGAAATGGGTCGGCGTGGCGTTCGTGGCCGTGGCCGTGGCCTGCGTCGCCGCGTTCTTCTTCATCAGCCACGTCCACACGCGGGTCGAATTGTTTCTGCACCCTACCAAAAGCTCGGCCTATCAGGCGCTCACGGCGCTCTCGGCCTTCGGCAATGGCGGTCTGCTGGGGCTGGGCCCGGGTAATGGCGAGGTCAAAAACTACCTGCCGGATGCGCGGGCGGATTTCGTGTTCGCCGTGGCGGGGGAGGAGTTCGGCCTGCTGCTCTGCGGTTTCATCATCCTGGTGTTCGCCTTCATCGTCATCCGCGCGATGATGCGCCTGATCTCGGAGCAGAATCTCTTCGTCGTGCTGGCCGGCGGCGGGCTGGTCGTGGGCTTCGGCCTCCAGGCCTTCGTGAACATGGCGTCCTCGCTCTCGCTCATCCCCACCAAGGGCATGACGCTGCCGTTCATCTCCTATGGCGGCAGCTCGGTCCTGGCGATCTCGATCCAGATGGGCTTCCTGCTCGCCCTCACGCGCCGCCACCGTGCGGAGGAATATCGATGAGAAAACCGATCCTCATCGCGGCGGGCGGCACCGGCGGCCATTTTTTCCCGGCGGAGGCGCTGGCCAGCCACCTGCTCGCTTTGGGCGAGCGCGTGGTGCTGATGACGGACGCCCGCTCCGGCGCGCTGGCCTCCCCCGTGTTCAGCCAGGCGGAGCGCCACGTCATCGCGGGCGCCGGGCTCTCCGGCCGCAGCCTGAAGCGCGCATTGGCGGGCGCCTTCGCGCTGGCCAGGGGTGTCGTGCAGGCGCGCGCGATCATGGCGCGCGCAAAGCCCGGCGCGGTCGTGGCCTTCGGCGGATACCCCGCCGTGGCGCCGGTCATCGCCGCGTTCTCGCTCCGCCCACGCCCGAAAATCCTGTTGCATGAACAAAATGCCGTGCTGGGGCGCGCCAACCGGCTGCTGGCCCGCCTGGCGGACGTGGTGGTGCTGAGCTTTGCTAAAACCCAGGCCCTGCCAAAATTCGTTAAAACAGAATTGCTCGGCAACCCGGTGCGTGGTCCGGTAGCTGAGCTGTTCGGCGTGGCTTACCAGCCGCCGGACGCGCAATTCAACATCCTCGTGCTGGGCGGCTCGCTCGGCGCGCAGTTTTTTGGTGCGCTGATACCCCAGGCCATGGCCCTGCTGCCACCGCCCCTGCGCGCGCGCCTGCATGTGGTCCAGCAATGCCGCCTGCCAGAACAGCCAGCGGCGCAGCGAGTTTTTGCCGAATCGGGCATCGCCGCCGAGCTCTCGCCTTTTTTCGAGGATATCGCGGCCCGCCTCGCCGTGGCGCATCTCGTCATCGCGCGGGCGGGCGCCTCCAGCGTGGCGGAGATCGCGGTCGCCGGTCGCCCGGCGATCTTCATTCCGCTACCCAACGCGATCGATGACCACCAGCGCGCCAATGCCGATGCGCTGGCCAGCCTCGGCGCGGCATGGCGGCTGGACCAGGCCGGCCTCACGCCGGAAATTCTCGCGGCAAAAATTGAAAGCCTACTGATGAATACTACATTTCTGGTGAACGCCGCCAGCGCCGCCGCAGGCGCCGCGCGGCCAGGTGCCGCGCAGCGCCTGGCCGAGCTGGTGCAGGCCATGGTCGGGGCCGAGCGATGAGGGCGCTGCCACTCTCCATCGGGACCATCCATTTCGTCGGCATCGGCGGTATCGGCATGTCCGGCATCGCCGAGGTGCTGCACGTGCTGGGCTACACGGTCCAGGGCTCAGACCTCGCGGAGAGCACCAACGTCGCGCGGCTGCGGGAGGCGGGAATCCCGGTCTCGATAGGCCACGACGCCGCCAACCTCACCGATGCCCGCGTCGTGGTGATCTCGACCGCCGTCCCGGCGGACAATCCCGAGGTGCTGGCGGCGCAGCGCAAGCTCATCCCGGTGGTGCGCCGCGCCGAGATGCTGGCCGAGCTGATGCGCCTCAAATGGGCGGTGGCAATCGGCGGGACGCACGGAAAAACCACCACCACGAGCCTCGTCGCCGCCGTGCTGGAGGGTGCTGGCTTCGACCCCACGGTGATCAACGGTGGCATCATCAACGCCTACGGCAGCAATACCCGTCTGGGCGCGGGGGATTGGATGGTGGTGGAGGCCGACGAGTCGGACGGCAGCTTCCTGCGCCTCCCCGCGGTCATCACCATCGTGACCAATATGGACGCCGAGCACCTGGACCATTGGGGCACGCGGGAGGCGATGGAGGCGGGCTACCGGCAGTTCGTCGCCAACATTCCGTTCTACGGCTTCGCCGTGCTGTGCATCGACCATCCGGCGGTGCAGCAGATGATCCCCGCACTCTCGCACCACCGTATCATCACCTATGGTTTCTCGCCGCAGGCGGATGTCCGGGCGGAGCGGATCATCTCCAGCCGGGATGGCGCCAGCTTCGAGGTCCGGCTGGCCGACCGGCTGACGGGCCGAACCAGACGGATCGGGCCGTTCCGCCTGCCGATGCTGGGCAACCATAATGTCAGCAACGCGCTGGCGGCGATCGCCGTGGCCATCGAGATGGAGATCGACGAGGCGCAGATCAAAGCCGCTTTGCTGAATTTCGCGGGCGTGAAGCGCCGCTTCACCAAAATCGGCGAGGCGGGCGGCATCACCGTCATCGATGACTACGGGCATCACCCGGTCGAGATCGCCGCGGTGCTGAAGGCGGCCCGCCAAGCCGGCGCGCGGGACGTCGTGGCAGTCGTGCAGCCGCACCGCTTCACCCGCCTGCAGGGCCTGTTCGAGGAGTTTTGTACCTGCATGAACGACGCCGGAACCGTCATCGTCGCGGATGTCTACGCGGCGGGTGAAGCGCCGATCGAGGGTATGGACCGCGACGCGCTGGTGGAGGGTCTGCGCGCGCGCGGCCACCGCCAGGTGGTAGCGCTGACCGACCCCGCGCATCTGGCGGAGATGGTACACGCCATCGCAAAACAGGGGGATTTCGTCATCTGCCTGGGGGCGGGCAGCATCACCCATTGGGCCGCCGCGCTGCCCACCGGCCTGCAAGCGCTCCAAAATGCCGCCCGCCAGGGCGCGGTGGCGCGATGATGGTGACGATCGCACCACCCGCCGTGCGGGGCCGACTCATGGAGCGCGCGCCGCTGGCGCCGCTCACCTGGTTTCGCGTGGGCGGCCCGGCGGAGTATCTCGCGCGCCCGGCGGATGTCGAAGACCTATGCCAAATGCTGGAAAACCTGCCGCTGGAGATGCCGGTGACCGTCATCGGCGCGGCCTCCAACCTGATCATCCGGGACGGCGGTGTGCACGGGCTCGTCGTCAAACTGGCACGCGGATTCAGCGAGATTCTGCTCGAGCCCGATGCCATCGTCGTGGGTGCTGCGGCGCTCGATATCACGGTGGCGGAGCATGCGGCGGTCGCCGGGCTCGCTGGGCTGGAGTTCTTGTCCGGCATCCCGGGCAGCATCGGCGGCGCGGTGGCGATGAACGCCGGGGCTTATGGTGCGGATATGTCGCAGGTGCTGGATTGGGTGGAGCTGGTCAGCCGCTCGGGCGAGCTGCTCCGGCTCAGCGCGCAGGCGCTCGGGCTGGGCTACCGCCATGCCAGCCTGCCGCCGGGCGGGGTGGTGGTGCGGGCGCGTCTGCGCGCCACACCGGGGGACAAAACGGTGATCGCCGAGCGGATGCGCGAGATCAAATCCAGCCGCGAGGCCAGCCAGCCGGTACGTGCCCGCACCGGCGGCAGCACCTTCGCCAATCCGCCAGGGCAGAAGGCCTGGGAGCTGATCGACGCCGCCGGCGGCCGTGGCCTGCGCCGTGGCGGCGCGCAGGTCTCGCCGCTGCACTGCAATTTTCTCATCAACACCGGGGATGCCACCGCGGCCGACCTCGAAGGCCTGGGCGAGACGCTGCGCAGCCGTGTCGCCGCCGCCAGCGGCATTGATCTGCGGTGGGAGATCAAACGCATGGGAGTCCCAGCATGAGGCGCGTCGCGGTCCTGCACGGCGGCATCTCCGCCGAGCGCGAGGTGAGCCTGCACTCCGGCGCCCAGGTCATCCAGGCGCTGCAAACGGCGGGCTATGAGGTCGTGGGCGTGGAGGTGAACGCCGACCTGTCTGCCCTCATCAGCGCGCTCACCCCGCCGCCCGATGTCGTCTTCAACGCCCTGCACGGCCGCTTCGGGGAGGACGGCACGCTGCAAGGCGTGCTGGACTATATGGGCATCCCCTACACCCACTCCGGCGTCCTCGCCTCGGCCTTGGCGATGGACAAGGCCGCGGCCAAGGCGGTGTTCGCCCAGGCCGGCCTGCCGGTCGCCCCGCACCGCATCATCGAGATCACCGAGCTGGCGGATCACCACCCCCTGCCGCCGCCCTATGTCGTCAAGCCGGTGAACGAGGGTTCCTCGGTCGGCGTACATATCATCAAAGCGGGCGACAACCGCAGCGCCGACATCGTGCGCGGCTGGAGTTTCGGCCCGGCGATGGTCGAGCAGTATGTCCCAGGCCGCGAGCTCACCGTCTGCGTGATGGAGGACCACGCGCTCTTCGTCACCGAGATCGTCACGGGCGAGGAATTCTACGACTACCACGCGAAGTACGCTGAAGGCGGCTCGCATCACGTGATTCCGGCAAAAATCCCGGAGGAGATCACCCGCCGCGCCATGGAGATCTCGCTGGCCGCGCACCGCGCGCTGGGCTGCCGTGGCGCCACCCGCGCGGACCTGCGCTTTGATGCCACAGGCAACCAGCTGGTGCTGCTCGAGGTCAACACCCAGCCGGGGATGACGGCAACCTCCCTGCTGCCCGAGCAGGCGGCGCTGGCGGGCATGGATTTCCCCTCCCTGTGCGCCTGGATGGTGGAGCGCGCGACATGCCGCGTCTAGGCGCCAGCCCATCGGCCCGCCCGGTCGTCTCGCGCCCGGCGGCGCGGCCAACCCGCGCGCGGGTCAAAAAAATCGCTGCCCCGCAGGACAGGTTAAGCCTCCGCCGGCTGTTCTGGCGCCGCCTGAAGCGCAATCTGCGGCCCATCCTCTGGCTTCTCTGCGCGCTGGCGGTTCTGGCAACCGGCGGCGCGCTCATCCGCTCGCTGCCCACCGGCGCTTCAGTCTCAACGGCGCGCCCGCACGGCTCCGGCCTGGCGCAGCTCGCGGCGGATGCAGGCCTGCGGCTCTCCAGCGTGCAAATCCATGGTGCCACCGGCATCGATGCAGCGGCACTCCAGGCCGCCATCGGCGTGCAGCCGGGCCAGCCGATGCTCGGCTTCTCCATCAGCCAGATGCAGCGCCGCGTGGCGGCCCTGGGTGCCGTGCGCAGCGTCACCGTGCAGCGTGAATTCCCCGGCACGCTGGTGGTCAACATCACCCAGCGCGCCGCCTACGCCATCTGGCAGACCGGCACACCCGCCCACCCGCAATTCGTCCTCATCGATAAATCCGGCAGGGTCATCGCCGACCAGAACGCCGTGGCGGCGAAGCGGCGCGAGCCCTGGCTGCTGCTGCTCACCGGGGCGGACGCACCCCAGCACGCCCAGCACCTCATGGATGCGCTGCGGGCGCAGCCCACCGTGCTGGCGCAGGTGGCGGGCGCGGAGCGCGTGGACGGCCTGCGCTGGAACCTCCTGCTAAAGGACCAATCTCTGGTCAAACTGCCCGTGGATGACCAGGCCGCCGCCATCGCCCAACTGGCCAGTTTGCAAGCCGGGCTACAGTTGCTCACCCGCCCGGTCGAGGTCATCGACCTGCGCCAGCCGGGCCGTCTCGTCGTGCGAACCTACCCCGCCCAGGCCAGCCACACATGAAAAACGAGGTGACAGCATGAACAATATGTCGCGCCGCCCGCCGTTGCTGGAGCAGCAGCATCCCTCACCGGGCGATAATATCCGCGCCCGCCCACTCCGCTCGGGCCCCTTCGGCGTGCTCGACATCGGCTCCAGCAAGATCGCCTGCCTGATCGGCCGGGCCGAGTCGGACGGTCGCTTGCGCGCGCTCGGCTTCGCCTGGGAGAAGAGCCGCGGCATCAAATCCGGCGGCATCGTGGACCTCGATGAAGCCGAGCGGGCGATCCGCTCCATCGTCGGCAAGGCGGAGGACATGGCCGACACGCGGCTGAAGTCCGCCTACGTCAACCTCTCCTGCGGCCAGCCGGAGAGCCGGCTGTTCAACGTGCAATGGCCGGTGGATGGCAGGGCCGTCAGCACGGAGGATATCAAGCGCGTGGTGCGCGAGGCGCGGCTCCGCGCCGTATCCGAGGGTCGGCACACCATCCACGCCCTGCCGCTCAGCTTCTCGACCGACGAGACCCCAGGTGTGACCGACCCTCGTGGATTGTTCTGTGAAACCCTCACCGCCCAGCTCCACGTCATCGATGCGGGCAACACGGCGCTGCGCTCGCTCTCCGCCTGCCTGTCGCGCTGCGAGCTGGATATCGCGGCGCTGGTCTCGGCCCCGCTCGCGGCCGGCCTCGCGTCGCTGGTAGGTGACGAGCGCGAGCTCGGCGCCACGGTGATCGACATGGGCGGCGGCACCACGACCATGGCGGTCTTCGCCGAGGGCCAGGTGCTGCACACCGCGCAGCTGCCCCTGGGCGGCATCCATGTCACCAACGACATCGCCCGCGGCTTCTCCACAACAGTTACGCACGCGGAACGTCTAAAGGCGCTCTACGGCAACTGCCAGAGCAGCCCGGATGACGAGCGGGAGCTACTGCCGGTGCCCCAAGTGGGCGAGGACGAGCACCAGATCGCAAAAATGCCCCGCTCCATGCTCATCAGCATCATCCGCCCGCGCCTGGAGGAGATCTTCGAGATGGTCAAGGACCGTCTGGAGACCAGCGGGCTCGGTCGCGCGGGCGGCACGCGCGTGGTGCTGACCGGCGGCGGCTCGCAGCTGGGCGGCGTGCGGGAGCTGGCGGCGCAAATCCTCGAGCGCAATGTCCGGCTCGGTCGGCCAGGCGGCGTTATCGGCCTGCCAGACGTCGCCAGCGGCGCAAACTTCGCGACCCTCGTCGGCCTCCTCGCCTTCGCCACGGGGGAGGGCCAGACCATGCAGGATATCGACTTCGAGCAGGAGCGCGGCGGCGGCTGGCTGCGCGGCATCGTCGATTTTCTGAAAAATCGTGTTTGACATGAAAACGAAGCGTTCTTTACCGATGACGGCCAGGAGATAAACCCATGACACTCAATCTGACGATCCAAAAAACCACCCATACCGACTTCACGCCGCGCATCACCGTCATCGGCGTCGGCGGCGGCGGGTGCAATGCCGTCAACAACATGATCGCGCTCAATCTTCCGGGCGTGGACTTCGTCGCGGCAAATACGGATGCGCAACAGTTGCAGCGGTCATTGGCCGAGAAACGCATCCAGCTCGGGCCGCACCTCACCCAGGGCAATGGCGCTGGCGGCAGGCCGGAGGTCGGCAAGGCCTCCGCCGATGAAGCGTCGGATGAGCTCGCCCGGCACCTGGAGGATGTCCACATGGTGTTCATCACCGCGGGCATGGGCGGCGGCACCGGCACCGGCGCCGCGCCCGTCATCGCGCGGATGGCGCGCGAGCGTAACATTCTCACGGTCGGCGTCGTCACCAAGCCCTTCGCGTTCGAGGGCAAGCGGCGCATGCGCTCAGCCGAGGAGGGCATCAACGAGCTCCAGGCCTATGTCGATACGCTGATCGTGATCCCCAACCAGAATCTCTTCAAGGTGGCGACCGAGCGCACCGGCTGGAAAGAGGCGTTCGAGATGGCCGACAACGTGCTCTACATGGGCGTGCGCGGCGTCACGGACCTCATGGTGCTGCCCGGCATCGTCAATCTGGACTATGCGGATATCCGCTCGGTGATGTCCGAGATGGGCAAGGCGATGATGGGCACCGGCGAGGCCGAGGGCGAGGACCGGGCGATCCGCGCCGCCGAGGCCGCCATCAGCAATCCGCTGCTGGAGGACACGAACATGAAGGGCGCGCGCGGCCTGCTCATCAACATCACCGGCGGCTCGGATGTCACCTTGTTCGAGGTGGATCAGGCCGCCCACCGCATCGGCGAGGAGGTGGACAAGGACGCGAACATCATGTTCGGCATGTCGCTCGATGAGAGCCTGGCGGGCCGCATCCGCGTCTCCGTGGTCGCCACCGGTATCGACAGCACTGCGGCGCAGATCGCCCAGATGCCCAAATTGCAGGTGGTGAACGGGCCGAGCGAACCCGTTTCGTTCCCGCCGCAGGCTTTGGGCGTGCAGAACGCCGCCGAGCCGATGCCGGTCTCGCGCCAGTCCGGCTACGTGCCGGAGCCGCCGGCGGCGCCGTTGCTCTCCCGGGCCTACGGCGCGCGGGACGAGCTGGCGCTGGGTGAACCCGCACCCCTGGCACAAGCGCCGCAGATGGCGCCGCAAACGGCCCTGCGCGTGGCGGCGCCCGAGCCCCAGCGCGCGCCCGAGCCGCCACGCGGCACCAGCATCTTCAAATCTGTGTTCGGTTTTGGCGGGCCGAAACCCGCGCCAGCCCCCCAGCCATACCGTCAGGAGCCTCCCATGCATGTGCAGCCGCATGCGCCCCAGCCGCCCATGCCGGAGCAGCCCACCCGCGCCGCCGTCCGTCCGGCGCAGATCGACGAGGTCGGGCTGGAGATCCCGGCCTTCCTGCGCCGCAACGCACCTTGAAATGCAGGCCCGACCAATGGAGACTATTATTTAAGTTGAATGGCTTGGTGTGACATAATCAGAAATAATGATTGAGTAGCCGCACCCGCAGCATGGCGCTACATAGTAATCTGTCATTAATGTAGGTTCATAAATGTCGCTCCGGGACAGGTACAGCCATCCATCGGCGGAGTTTTCCGCATCGCCCCGGCGCACCCTGAAAACTTCGATCTCCTGCGTCGGGCGCGGCCTGCACAGCGGCGCGGAGGTTCGTCTCCGGCTGGTGCCCGCCGTGTCCGGTTCGGGCATCGTCTTCCACCGCTCCGATCTAGGGGTCAGTGTCCCCGCCCGGTTCGATCTGGTATCGGACACACGCTTGTGCACCGTGCTCGGGGTGAGTGGGGCGCTGGTCGGCACAGTCGAGCATCTCATGGCCGCATTGGCGGCGAGTGGGGTCGACGATCTGCGCGTCGAGCTGGATGCGCCGGAATTGCCGGTGTTCGACGGCTCAGCCGCGCCGTTTCTCTTTCTCATCGAGAGTGCGGGCATCGTTGAGCACGGCGGCCAGCGGGAGACGCTTGAAATTTTGCGCCCCGTCCGGGTCGCCAATAACGGCGCCTTCGCCGAGCTCCGCCCGCATCAGCCTGGCGGCCATGGGTTTGAGCTTTCATTATCCATCGAGTTCGCCGCCCCCGCCATCGGCGCGCAGGCGTTCCATATGCATCTCACGCCCAAGCATTTCGCGGCGGAGCTGGCCAGCGCGCGGACTTTCACGCTGCAAAGCGAGGTCGATGCCCTGCGCGAGGCCGGCCTCGCCCGTGGCGGCAGCTTAGCCAACGCGATCGTGGTGGACGGCGCAAAAATCCTGAACCCTGAGGGGCTGCGCTTCGCCGATGAATTCGTGCGCCACAAGATGCTGGACGTGGTGGGGGACCTGGCGCTCGCCAATGCCGCCATCTGCGGGCGTTTCATCGGCAATAAAACCGGCCACACGCTCAACAACAAGCTGCTCCGCGCCGTGTTTGCCGATACGGCGAATTTCCGTTATCAGCGCGCGCCAGCCCTGGCGCTGGAGCGCTCCGCCGCCTAGGTCACCGACTCATAAAATCGCATCCAAATTCGTGCTGAAGCGAGCTTAACGAGGGCGAGATAGTTGGCGTCGTGTTTTTCGTATCGGGTGGCGA
>JAJZGI010000045.1 GCA_021798575.1 Pseudomonadota bacterium
CATGCCCAGCGCGCGGTTCCAGACAAGCTTAAACACATGGTTCATGGCACACCAACCGATTGTTTCAGCCGATAAAGCCCGCCACCTAACGATTTGTCAATAAAACAGAAAGTATTTTAAGAAAAACACACAAACATTCGCGTGATCGAAAGGCCCGGGGCACGGATCGCAGACAGGTTAACTATCCGCCCGTGGCAGCCAGGGGATCTGCGCGATCTCTATCCCCTCATCGGCCAGCGCCTCGGCCTCCGCCTTGCTGCTCTCACCATAGATCCCCCTCGGGTCGGCCTCACCATAGTGGATGCGCCTGGCCTCGGCGGCAAAATCAGGGCCCACATAGTCGCAATTTTTTTCAACCTCTACCCGCAGTTGGGTAAGTGCGGCGCGCACATTATCGGGCATCACCCCGCCCGCTTTGGGCCGTACCGCCACGCGCTTTGGCTCAGGCTGCGCCACCTTGGCGCGGATACCAGGGGCCATCAGCGCCCGGCTCACCTTGGTGTCGGCACAAACCGGGCACCCCACCAGCCCGCGCGCCGCCTGGCGCTCAAACGCGGCGCTATCCTTGAACCAGCCGTCGAACTCATGCTCGCCGGCGCAACGCAACTGGTAGTGGATCATAGGCCCAGGAGGGAATCCAGTTTGCCGGCACGCTCCAGACCCGCCAGATCATCGCTGCCGCCGAGATTCACGCCATCCACAAAAATCTGCGGCACCGAGGTCTTGCCGCCGGCGCGCTCCGCGGCCAAAATCCGCGCGGCCGAGCCGCCCGGCGCGTCGATCTCCTGGAACTCCACGCCCTTCTTGCGCAGCAAGGCCAGAGCGCGGGCACAAAACGGGCAAAAAGGCTGGGTGAAAATCTCTATTTTAGCCATAATCTTCATCTAGCCGAGGACGCCGTGAATGCAAGGGCGATCATTCAAAACGCGGATCGGCCACGCGCGCGGCGACCAGCACATCCACCCGCGCCGCACCGGCGGCGAGCAGCACCTCGGCGCAGGCATCGGCGGTGGTGCCGGAGGTCATGACATCATCGATCAACAACACCCGCCTGCCCCGCACCTCGACGCCCGGACGCAGCGCAATGGCGTCATGCAGCTCGGCCTGGCGTGCCGCCAGCCCCAGCCCGGCCAGCGGCACCGTGGCTTTGCGGCGGATCAGCGCGTCCGGCAGGCAGGGCAGCCGCTCCATGCGCGCCAGCTCCCGCGCCAGCAGCGCGGACTGGTTATACCGCCGGGCGCGCAGCCGCGCGGGGTGCAGCGGCACCGGCAGGAGCATCTGCGCCGCCGCCAGCATATCAGCTCCTGGGCGAAGCATCAGTCTGGCGATACCCCGCGCCGCCTCGGGCCGGTCGGCGTATTTGAAAGGCAAAATCAGCCGTTTCGCGGTCTCGTCATAGCGCAGCGCGGCGCGCGCCTGGGTGAAGGCCGGCGGCACCAAATCGCACCGCGCGCATCGCCCGCCCGCGCCGACGGCGCCGCCATACGGCAGCGGCACCCCGCACCGCGCGCAAAACGGCGCGCTCACAAAGCTCGCCTGGCGGAAGCAGGCAAGGCAGAATTGCCCATCATCCCCCACCGCCGCGTCGCACACAAGACAATGGGGCGGCAACAGCGTATCCCGGATACGCGCGAACAGGGGTTTCATATGGAGTTTATTTTCGACCTCAACGCCGTGCGCCAGCACCGGGACCGCGCGGCGGCCCGCCTCAATTCCGTCGCCCCGGTGCTGGATTCTCTGGCGACACGCCTGCTGGACCGGCTGGAGGATACAAAACGGCAATTCACCACGGCGCTGGATCTCGGCGGCCGCGGGGCGATCGCACCCGCCCTCATCGCGCAAGGGATGCAGGTGGTGTCGGCGGATATCTCCGCCGCCATGGCAGCAAAGGCCGGTGGCACGCAGCACCTGCTCCCATCCGAGGATTTCGGCCTGGAGCCCCACAAGTACGACCTGATCCTCGCGCATTTCTCCCTGCACTGGATCAACGACCTGCCCGGCGCGCTCATCCAGCTCCGCCGCGCGCTGCAACCCGGCGGGTTGTTCCTGGCGAGCCTGCCCGTGCTGGGCACGCTGGGCGGGCTGCGCACGGCGCTGCTGGAGGCCGAGGAGGCCTGCACCGGCGGCGTCAGCCCCAGGGTCTCGCCATTCCCGGATCTACGGGATTGCGCCGGGTTGCTACAGCGCGCGGGCTTTGCGCTCCCCGTGGCGGATGTCGAAGAGATAGAGCTCTCATACGCCAATCCATTGGCCCTGCTGCGCGACCTACGAGACGCCGGCGAGACCAACGCGGTGCTGGCCCGCAGCAAAAAAACCCCGCCGCGCGCGATGTTCGCGCAGGCCCTCACCCGGCTGGAGCCAGCCCAGGGCCGCATGCAGGCGCTGCTGCGCATGGCCGTGCTCACCGGCTGGGCGTCATAGCAGCCCCGCCTTGCGGAAGCTCAGCCACTGGCCATTCCCCACGATCACATGGTCATGCAGCACGATCGAGAGCACATTGGCGGCGCGCTTGATCTCCTTCGTCATCTCCACATCCTCGCGTGATGGTGACGGGTCGCCGCTCGGGTGGTTATGCACCAGGATGAACGCCGTGGCGTGCAGCTCCAGCGCGCGCTTGATCACCTCGCGCGGGTAGACCGGCGTATGGTTCACCGTGCCGGTACCCTGCGCCTCATCGGCCAGCAGACGGTTGTGATTATCCAGGAACAGCACGCGAAACTGCTCGATCTTCTCGCGCGCCAGCACGGACTGCAAATATTCCATCAGCCGCTCCCAGTTGCTCAGCACCGGGCGGTAGAGCACCTCCGCCTTTGCCAGCCGCTGCGCCGCCGCCTGCACGGTCTTCAGCGCCGCGACACCCGCCTCACCCAAGCCCTCGACAGCCAGCAGATCCGGCACGGCAGCCGAGATCGCCCCGGCGTAGGAGCCAAAACGGGCCAGCAGCGCGCGGGCGATGGGTTTGGTGTCGCGCCGGGGCAGTGCGAGAAACAGCACCATCTCGATCAGCTCATGCTCGGCCACGGCATCCGCCCCACCGGCGAGGAACCGCGCGCGCAGCCGGGCACGATGGCCATCCACCCCCACGGCGAGCCTGGCCGGGCGGATCTCCGGGGAGAGCGAATCCAGCAGCGTGGCGTCCGCAAAACCTGGCGTTGTGTGTGTCTTCTTCATTACCCGCCAAACGTGCCACGCCTTAAGGCGCAACGCCATACTTATGGCAGGAATTTATCACCCTCAACCGCCGCCTGCCTGCGCGGAGTCGGAATAATCGGCTTCTTCACGCTCGAGAGCACCACGTATACCGCCGGCACCACAAACAATGTGAACATGGTGCCGATCGACAGCCCGCCGCCGATCACCATCCCCATGTTGAACCGCGCCGCGGCCCCGGCGCCGGAGGCAAAGATCAGCGGCATCACCCCCAGCACCATCGCTGCGGTCGTCATCAGAATCGGCCGCAGCCGGATGTTGGCCGCGTGCTCGATCGCCTCGCGCTTGGTTTTCCCGGCGAGCTGCGCCTCGTTCGCCACCTCGACGATGAGAATCCCATGCTTGCTGATCAGCCCCATCAGCGTCACCAGACCCACCTCGGTATAGATGTTGAGCGTGAGCGAGCCGATCCCGACATAGATGAAGATCAACGCCCCGGCGATCGACATCGGCACTGAAACAAGGATGATCAGCGGGTCACGGAAGGAGTTGAACAGCGCCGAGAGCGCCAGAAAGATGATGACCACGCCAAAGCCAAAGGTGACGATGAAGCCGCTGCTCTGCTGCACATACTGGCGCATCTCGCCGCCGTAGTCGATCGTGTCATGCGCGGTCAGAATCCCGGCAGCTAAGCTCTGCAACGTATGCAGCGCCTGCGCCTCGCTCACCCCGGGTGCCGTAACACCCTGGATGGTGGCGGAATTCTGCTGCTGGAAATGATTAACCGACTCCGGGATCACGGAGGTCGAGATCTTCGCCACCGCCGAGAGCGGCACATTGATGCCATTCAACGTCGTAATGTAATAATTATCCAGGTCTGAGACGTTGAGCCGCGCCCGGCGCGCCACTTGCGGGATAACCTTGTAGGAGCGGCCATCGAAGCTGAAATAATTCACATAGCCCCCGCCCAGCGCGGCGGACAGCGCCGAGCCGATATCGGACATGTTCAGCCCAAGCTCCGCGGCCTTGGCGCGGTTGATGCTGATATTGGCCTGCGGCTGGTCGAGCTTCAGATCGCTCTGCAAAAACAGGAACTTGCCGCTGTGCAGCGCCGCCGCCAACAACGCCTGGGAAGTAGGATAGAGCTGCGTGTAATTATCGGTGGATTTAATGACGAATTGCACCGGCAGGCCAGAGGAGCCTGGCAACGGTGGCGGCTGAAACACCGCGACCTGCTGGCCCGCATCGTCCTCATTCGCCATCTTCTGGAACAAATTCTGCATCACGGTAGCCGAGCGCCTGGTCCCCCACGGCTTCAGCACCACGCCTAAAAAATCCGACCCAGGCGAGGCGAAATTGAACGTCTGCTCGACGTCCGGGTAGCTCAGCAGCCTGGCGTTGAGGCTGTGGTCCCACATCTGGGTCTGGGTGAGCGTCGCATTCGGCGCGGGGGTGACGAACATGATGTCAAAACCCTCATCCTCCTGCGGCGCCAGCTCGCTCTTGGAGCCATTGGCCAGAAACACGATACTGCATAGCACGATCGCGGCAAACACGATGGTGACAGGAATGGTCTCCAGGCTGCTGTGCAGCATCCTCGTATAGACCCGGTGGACCTCATCGAACCGGCGGTCGATAAAGCCGATCAGCCGGCTCTCCCAGTTGCGCTGCGTGCGGTCGATCGGCCTTAAAAAGCGCGAACTCAGCATCGGCGTCAGCGTCAGCGCGATAATCGCGGAGATGGTGACCGAGCCCGCCAGGGTGAAGGCGAATTCGGTGAACAAGGCGCCGGTCAGCCCGCTCTGGAAACCAATCGGCACATACACCGCGATCAACACCGTGGTCATGGCGATGATCGGCCCGGCGAGCTCGCCCGCCGCATTGCGCGCGGCCAGCAACGGCGGCTCGCCCAGATCGATATGCCGGTTGACATTCTCCACCACGATGATGGCGTCATCGACCACGAGCCCGATGGCGAGCACCAGCGCCAGCAGGGTGAGCAGATTGATGGAAAAGCCAAACGCCAGCATCATCGCGAAGGCGCCAACCATCGAGAGCGGAATGGCAACGACCGGAATGAGCACCGAGCGCGGCGAACCCAGAAACGCGAACACGACGAGGATGACGATCACCAGCGCCGCCACCAGCGTCTCCAACACGTCATGGATCGAGGCGGTGACAAACATCGTCGAATCAAACGCGACGACGCCATGCAGCCCGGTCGGCAGGTCGGCGACGATACCCGGGAAAACCTTGCGCACACCGGCAGCGACCGTGAGCAGATTTGCCCCCGGTGCGGGCACGATCCCGATCGAGACGGACGGCTGATTCCGGAACGTCGCGGACTGGTCATAGTCATCCGAGCCCAGAACAACCGTCGCGACATCCTTCAACCGGACGATCACGCCGCCTGACTCCTTCAGGATCAGGTTGCCGAACTCCGTCGGCGTGTGCAGCCCGGTGGAGGCCGTGAGCGTCACCTGCGTCATCTCGCCCTTGGTATTGCCCAGCGCGGCGATGAAGTCGTTCTTGCCGAGCGCGGTATAGACATCCGTGGCGGTGAGCCCATAGGCCGCGAGCCGCTTTGGGTGCAGCCAGATGCGCATCGCATAATTCTGCGCGCCCAGAATCTTGGCATCCTGCACGCCGGGTACCGCCTGCAACTGCGGCTGCACCACGCGGGTCAGGTAGTCGGTGATCTGCGTCGGGCTTAGCACCGTGCTCTGAAAAGCGAGATACATCGCATCGAACGTCTCGCCCGTCTGCAAGGTGAGCACCGGCTGCTGGGAGCCGCTGGGGAGCTGATTGAGCACCGAATTCACCTGGGCGCTCACCTCGGTCAGCGCCTTGTCGCCGTTATAATTGAGAAGCAGGTTGACGGTGATGGTGCTCACACTCGTCTCGCTGGTCGAGGTGACATAGTCGATGCCATTCACCTGCGAGACGGCATTCTCGATCGGCGTGGTGATAAAACCCGCCACGACATCGGGCGACGCGCCGGGATAGGTCGTGGTGATCGTGATGGTGGCGTTCTCCGTCTGTGGATATTGCTCCACCGGCAGGGAGCCGACGGCGCGCAACCCCAACACCAGGATGAGAATACTCACGGCCACGGCCAGCACCGGCCGATCGATGAATAGATCGGTGAAACGTTTCATCTTCTATTCGTTCGGCGGGTTGGGGTTGGGGCTGTCGGACGGCTGGAGACTATTATTGATACGGACCAGCGAGCCGTTATGCAGCTTCAACTGGCCGGCGGTCACCACCACCTCGCCCGGCTTCACCCCTTTCAGAATCGCCACCTGGTCGCCGCGCGTATCCCCCAGGGTCACGAACACCTGGTCGGCCAGCAGGTCGGGCTTGCCGTTTTGGTCCTTGCCATGCCGCACGATGAACACCGTATCACCGTAGGAGTTATAGCCGATCGCGGTCTGCGGCAGGGTGATGAAATTTTGCGGCGCTCCGGCCGCGATATTCACGGTGGCGAACATGCCAGGGCGCAGCGCCAATTTGTCATTCGGCAGGGTCGCGCGCACCTGGATGCTGCGCGTGGTGCTGCTCACCTGCGCATCGACCGCCGAGATCGTCGCGGTGAACGTCCGGCCGGGATACGCATCGACCCCAACCTGCACCTTCTGCCCGGTCTGCAGCGCGTTCAGGGACTGCTCGGGCAGATAGAAATCCACATAGAGCGGGTTGAGCTGCTGCAAACTGACAATCTGCGTGCCCACTGCCAGATACTGGCCGATATTCACCTGCCGGATGCCCAGGCGCCCTGCAAACGGCGCACGCACCTGCTTTTCCGCCATCAGCGCCGCCTGGCCCCGCACCTGCGCCTGCGCCACCGCGAGGTTGGCGCGGTCGGTATCCACCTGCGCGCGGGAGATGGCGTCCGCCGCAAACTGCTTGCGGTCCCGCTCATAGGTGATCTCATCGAGCGACGCCTGCGCCTGCAACTGCGCCAGCACCGCCGGGTCGTTGTCGGGCCGCAGCGTGGCGAGCAGCGTGCCCGCCGCCACATCCTCACCGGATTTGAAATGGATGCTGTCCACGATGCCGGCGAGCTGGGCGGAGAGGTTCGCGCCATTCACCGCCGTCAGGCTGCCGACCGAGCTGAGGCTCGCCTGCCATGGCGTGGTGCTGGCCGTCATCGTCGCGACGGTCTGCACCTGGTTGCCAAAACCCGCCAGGAATTTGCCGATCATGTAGCTCCGGAGCGCACCCCAGCCAAACACCGCGGCGAGCACGACGCCCACGGCGATCAGCATCACGGTCATGCGCGTTTTGGGTCTGGGTGCTCTGCTCATGGTCGCAACATCCTCATGGAATAATCCCGCAGCAACGGGACGCCACATCATCACGGTTCCACCAGCCACCGCCCAGCGCCTGGAACAGCGCCGCGGTGTCCGCCAGCCGCGCCGCGCGGGCCTTCACCTGCACGATGGCGGCGTTCTGGTAGGTGGTCTGCGCGGTCAGCACGGCGGTGAAGGGCTGCGCGCCCAGCCGATAGGCGTCCTGCGTCACCGCCAGGCTCTGCGCCGCCGCATCCATCGCCGCCTGCGCCGCCGCCAGGCTGGTCGCGTCATACTGCAACGCCGCCAGCGCATCGGCGACATTCTGGAACGCCGCGATCACGGTGCTCTGATACTGCGCGCCTGAGACCCGCAGGTCATCGATCGCAGCGCGCCGCTTGGCCGCCAGTTCACCGGCCTGGAAGAGCGGCTGGGTCACCCCGGCCACCAGGCTCCACAACATGTTCTGCGGCAGAAACAACGTGTCCGTGCTGAGCGACTCATAACCCAGCCCGCCCGTGAGTGTTATTTTTGGCAGCATATTGGCATCCGCCACGCCAACATTGGCCGAGGCCTCGTGCAGCTGCGCGGCGGCGGCGGCGATATCCGGGCGCTGCGCCACAATCGCCGAGGGCAGGCTCACCGGCAGGTTCTGCGGCAGGTGCAATGAAGCCAGCGTAAAGTCCGCCACATGAAAATCACCCGGGAACGTGCCGACATAGTCCGCCAGCTGGTTGCGCAGCTGCGCCAGCTGTTCCTCCAAGGGCGGCAGGCTCGCCTCGGATTGCGCGAGCGCCGCCTGCTGGCTCAGCACATTGGCGCGCGCCGTGCCGCCCAGGCTGAGCTGCACATTCAGAATCCGCAGTTCGTGCCGCTCGTCGGCGATCACCCTATTCGTGTCATCGATCTGCGCGTGCAACGAGGCCTCGTTCACAGCCGCGGTGACGATATTCGCGGTCAGCGTGAGATACGCCGCCTCCAGCTCATAGCGCTCATATTGCGCCTGCGCCGCCAACCCCTCCAGTTGACGCCGCTCGCCGCCGAAAATATCCAGCGCGTAGGAGACGTTGAGCGAGGCGTTATATAATGTAAACGGTGGAATCGTCCGGCTGCCCCCCTGGCTGGCACCAAAGCTCGCGAGCTCGCCCGCCGAGATCTTCTGGCGCTCGCCCTGGAAACTGCCCGAAATACTGGGGAACAACGCACCCTGCCCGGCCCGGAAATCCTCCTCCGCCGCCAGCAGCGTGCCCTGCGCGGCTTGCAGCGTCGGGTTATGGGCCAGCGCGGCGTTGATCAGCGCGTTCAACTCCGGGCTGTGGTACAGATCCCACCAATCGCCGGAGATATCCGCCGCCTGGTTGAAAACCTGCGCCTTGCCATCCGCCGCTTGCGTGGCATGGGGCAGCGCCGTGGGGGTGAGCGCCACATCCGGCGCGGGGGGCGTATGAAAATCCGGCCCCACTGCGCAGGCGGAGAGCCCCACGGCGCCAGCCAGGAGCACACCCAACGCGCGGGCGGGCAGATATCGGGTGGGGAAACCCATTGGTTTCATGCCGACCAGCTAAAACGCTTTATACGCCTCGTCAAGGAGCCATACCATTGATTTTTCCAAACTCAGGAAACTTGTAAGTTTCTGGATTCTTCCTATGATGCCGCCATGGCGGAGCCCGAACCCCGCGCGCCCGCGCGCAAACCGGCCGTAAAATCCAGCCCCGCGCTGGCTGAGCCGGGCGCTGCCAAGCGCCTGCTGCAACTGCTGGACGCGGCGGAAAACATCTTTCTCGCCAAGGGCTACCACGCCGCGACCATGAACGACGTGGCGAAGGCCGCCGGCATGTCGAAAAAAACCGTCTACACCCTCGTCGCGTCCAAATCGGACCTCTTCGCCGAACTCCTGGTGCACTATCAGTCCATGCTCAAATTCCCCGAGCCCGAGCCCGGCTGGGGGATGCGCGAGGCGCTGGTGGCAAACCTGCTCTGCCTCGCGCGCTTTCTGCTCTCTCCGGGGCAAATCGCGATCCTGCGCCTCATCATGGCCGAATACACCCACTGCCCGGAGCTCGGGCGGATATTTCACCGCAGCCGCGTGATCAAGGCAAAAAACCGGCTACAAACCTGCCTGCTCGCCTACACGCACCTGGCGGAGCAGCCCGGCGCCGAGGCCAAGGAGATGGCCGCGATGCTGTTCGGCATGGCGATCGGCGAATTCCATCTGGGCATGCTCATCGGCTTCCACTCCGCACCCAGCCGGCACGCGCTGGAGAAGCGCATCAACCGCGCGGTGGATATTTTTGTGGCCGGCTGCGGATGCGCGGCACCCGCACTCTACCCGCCGGTGACAGACATATGACGCGCCACCGCCGGGCGGCTCTCCCGCCCGATGACAAAATCATGCCCCTTGGGTTTACGGGCGATCGCCTGGGAGATCGCCCGCTGTAGCGCGGCGCCGTCCCCACCCGCGCGCAACGGGGCGCGCAAATCCGCCGCGTCGTCCTGGCCCAGACACATGAACAGCGTGCCGGTGCAGGTCAGCCGCACCCGGTTGCACCCTTCACAAAAATTATGCGTCAGCGGCGTGATGAAGCCCAGGAGCCGCCCGGTCTGCGCCACCTGCACATAGCGCGCGGGCCCGCCGGTCTGGTGGGTGGAGGGCAGCAGCGTCCAACGCTGCGCAAGGCGCGCCCGCACCGCGCTGAGCGGCAGATACTGCGCCTCCCGGCTGGCGCCGACCTCGCCCATCGGCATGGTCTCGATCAGGCATAGGTCAAATCCTTCGCGCCCGCACCAGGCGATCATCTCATCGAACTCATCCTCATTCACGCCCTTCAGCGCAACCGCGTTGATCTTCACGGCCAGGCCCGCGGCCCGCGCCGCCTGCAACCCCTGCATCACCTGGTCCAGCCGGCCCCAGCGCGTAATCCGGCCGAATTTCTCCGCATCCAGCGTGTCGATACTCACATTGATCCGGCGGATACCGGCTTTGGCCAACTCCGGCGCAAACCGGGCGAGCTGGCTGCCGTTGGTCGTGAGCGTCAGCTCCTCCAGCCCATGGCCGAGCCGCGCCCCCAGCCGGTTGATCAGCCACATGACATCCCGGCGCACCAGCGGCTCACCGCCGGTCAAGCGCAGCCGGGTCACGCCCTGGGCGATGAACGCCGCACAGAGCCGGTCCAGTTCTTCGAGCGTCAGCAGGTCGGATTTGGGCAGAAACACCATGTCCTCGGCCATGCAATACACACAGCGGAAGTCGCATCGGTCGGTGACAGAGACACGAAGATACGTGATAGCGCGGCCAAAGGGATCAATCATTCCCGTTATTTCGGACTATTCCAGTCCGGTTGCAACCACTCCAGATTCACCACATCGCTGTCGATGAGGATCTTCCCGGCATTCTCGAACATCACGGTCACACGGGAGCCGATCGCGCTCTGCACCTGGCCCACGCCCCATTGCGGCATCTGCGGATGCCGGACATACGCGCCGGGCTCGAACTCAAAGCGGATCATAGCCACAATCCCGCATCGCCACCGCCATATGCTCGGGCACCGGCGCCTCCGCGCGCAGCGCGGGCTCAACCGGCAGGGAGATGCCGCGCGCCAGCAGGTGCAGCCGCCCGCCGCCGCCGCCATACACCGCATCCCCCAGAATCGGGTGGCCCAACGCCGCAGCATGGGCGCGAATCTGGTGCGTACGGCCGGTTTTGGGCGTAAATTCCAGCCAGGAGACGCCATCACCCCGCCCGGCCAGCCGCCAGCCCGTGCTGGCCGGCGGCGCGGTTTCATCCGGCGCCATCTTCCATGCTCGGCCCCAGCGGTGCTTGGCGAGCGGCAGTTCGACGATCCCCTCGCGCGCCGCCGGCACCCCACGCACCACCGCCCAGTAGGTCTTTTCAACCCGCCCGGCGGCAAACAGCGCCTGCGCGGCGAGCAGCGCAGATTTCTTCAGCGCGATGATCAAACATCCGGCGGTATCCTGGTCCAGCCTATGTGCCAGCCACGGGCCAGCCCTGCCGGTTTTCCAGCCGGGGAAAAAATCCTCCACGCATGGCCCACCCGCGCGCCCGGCATGGCATGGCAGCCCCGCGGGCTTGTCCACCACCATCAGCCCGGCGCCGCGCAGCAGGACTTTCGGCGCGCTCACCCGCGCAGATGCTCGGGCACGCGCAAGCCGAGGCGCTGGGGGATCTCCCACACCTCCTGCGCGCGCCGCACCTCCTGGAACCCGGCGGCCAGATAGTTGGGCAGCGCGCGGGCATGGTCGGCGGTGCAGGTGTTCACGGTCATGCCGCGCAGCCCCGCGGCGCCGGTAAACACCGAATCCACCGCCGCACCCAGCAGCGGCGCACCCAGCCCGCGCCCGATAAAACGCGGAAGCAGGCCGAAATAGTTCAGATTCACATCCGGCCAATGGCCCGCATCGGTCTCGAAGAATCCAGCCAGCTCGCCGCCCGCCCACAGCACATACAGCGCCACCTCGGCGCTCGCCAGATGCCGGGCCAACAGCGCATCGGGCATCACCCGGCGCAGCCACCACAGCCACGGCGCCCCCACCGCGTCATACAGCGCGCGATATTCCGCCAGGCCAAGCGATTGCGCGCACAGCCGCATCCCGGGCGGAAAAACCGCCATCGGGCGCACCGGGCGCTGGTCCATACGCAAAAAAACCACGGTGACAACCGCACGGTCCACCGCCTCACCAGGCCGCGGGCGAGCGTAGTCCAACAAGTCAGTCGTCCAGGAAGCTGCGCAGTTTGCGCGAGCGCGACGGGTGCTTGAGCTTGCGCAGCGCCTTGGCCTCGATCTGCCGGATACGCTCGCGTGTCACGTTGAACTGCTGGCCGACCTCTTCGAGCGTATGGTCGGTGTTCATCCCGATGCCAAAGCGCATCCGCAGCACCCGCTCCTCACGCGGCGTGAGCGAGGAGAGCACGCGCGTCGCCGCCTCGCGCAAGTTCGCCTGCACGGCGGCGTCCAGCGGGATGATCGCGCCCTTGTCTTCGATGAAGTCGCCCAGATGGCTGTCCTCCTCATCGCCGATCGGCGTCTCCAGCGAGATCGGCTCCTTGGCGATCTTCAGCACCTTGCGTACCTTCTCGAGCGGCATGCCGAGCTTCTCCGCCAGCTCCTCGGGCGTCGGCTCCCGGCCGATCTCGTGCAGCATCTGGCGCGAGGTGCGCACCAGCTTGTTGATCGTCTCGATCATATGTACCGGGATGCGGATGGTGCGGGCCTGGTCGGCGATCGAGCGAGTGATCGCCTGACGGATCCACCAGGTCGCATAGGTCGAGAATTTATAGCCCCGGCGGTACTCGAACTTGTCCACCGCCTTCATCAGCCCGATATTGCCCTCCTGGATCAGATCCAGAAACTGCAAACCCCGGTTGGTGTATTTCTTCGCAATCGAGATCACGAGCCGCAGATTGGCCTCGATCATCTCCTTCTTGGCACGCGTCGAATCCCGCTCCCCGCGCGAGACCGTGGTATAAACCCGGCGGAACTCCTCGATCGGCAGCCCGGCCTCACTCGCCACCCGGCCGATCTGCGCGCGCAATTCCCCCACCTGCGGCCCGTGCTTCTTGGCGAACTCCTTCCAGCCCTTGCCCGCCAGCCCCGCAATGTCCGCCATCCAGTTCGGATCCATCTCCCGGCCCCGGTAGTGCTGCAGAAACTCGTCGCGCGTCACCTTCGCCCCCTCGGCCAGGCGCAGAATCTGCCCCTCCAGCCCGTTCAGCCGCTGGTTCAACACCTTCAGCTGCGCCACCAGCTCCTCGATCCGGTTATTATGCAGCCGTACCTGCTCGACCTTGGCCACCAGCTCATCCCGCAGCTTCTCGTAGTTCTTTTCCGAGCGCGAGTTCACATCGCCGCCCGCGGTCAGATTATCCAGGCGCTTCTGCTGGATCTTCGCGAGCTTCTCATAGAGCTTCTCGATATCCTCGAAATGGGTGAAAATCTCCGGCTTAAGCTTCTCCTCCAGCGCCGAGAGCGACATCCCGGCACCCTCGCCGTCCTCGTCATCCTCGACCTCCTCGGCGGCGGCAAAACCCTCGGCGGGCACCGGCTCATTGCCGGCCTGCATCGCCTCCAGGTCGATCACATCGCGCAGCAGTACCCGGCCGTTGTTCAGCGAATCGTGCCAGGCGATGATCGCGCGGAAAGTGAGCGGACTCTCGCACAGCCCGCGGATCATCATGTCCCGCCCGGCCTCGATCCGTTTGGCGATCGCGATCTCGCCCTCGCGGGAGAGCAGTTCCACCGTACCCATCTCGCGCAGATACATGCGCACCGGGTCATCGGTGCGGCTGACGGAGGATTCCGAGATGTTTCCGGCGGGCGCGTCCTCGTCGTCCGCCACCTCCTCCTTCGCCGGGGCGGCGGCCTCGGTATCCTCACCCTCCTCACTCTCCACCACCTGGATGCCCATCTCGGAGAGCATCGCCATGATATCCTCGATCTGCTCGGAGGAGTTCTGCTCGGCGGGCAGCACCGCGTTCAGCTCATCGAAGGTGATATAGCCGCGCTCCTTGCCGCGCGCGATCAGCCGCTTGACGGCGGCGGACTGGGTGTCCAGCACATTCGCATCGGCTTCGACCTCAGGGGTCGGGGTCTCGGTGGGGGTCGCAACGGGCTTGATGGCCATGATCAGGCGGTACTCCGGAGAATATCAGGTTCTATTATTTGACTATGCATCGGATAGGCAAGAAGCTTACCTGACCTAATTTGGTGCGGGCTCTGGCTCGGCCTCACCGGCCATGGCCTGGCGTAGCAGCAGGTTATATCTGGTCAGCCGGTCCCAGCCGGCCCGATCCTCCTGGTTCGCCTGGCAGAACCGCTGCGCCTCGTCACGCTGAGCGCGGAGCATCTGCAAGCTGAAATCCATGAGTATATACCACCCCCACCAAACCTCGGCGATCTCGGCGCGGCTGGCTTCGGCGTCTGGCCGGTGGTCTTGCGCGGCTTGGCTACACACAAGCGCAGCAGCCGGGCTTAGGCCGAGCCCGTTCAAGTGGTTAAGCAGGCTGTCCGTGTCAAGGGCCCCGGCCTGCGCCACGAACCGGCTCAGCGCCGCACGCAATGCCGCCTCCTCTGCGGGCAGTTGCACACGGGCGAACGCCTCTTCTACATCCGGTATGAGCCACGGGTGCGCGATCAACGTCGCCAACATCAGCCGGGCCCGGCGCATCTCCGCCACAGCCGGGTCCGGCGGCGCGGCATCGCGGGTGAAAACGGGCATCCGGGCCGGGGCTTTGCCTTTGCCCCGCCACTCGTCATCAAGCCGCTTGAACAGCATACGGCGATACTCGCTGGCGAGGGATCTGTCCGGAATCCGCCCCGCCGTCTCGATCAGCCGGTTGCGGAAGCTGGCCCGTGCCTCCGGCGTGCTACGCACCACCCCCTCGGCCAGCATGTCGAACAACGCCGCTGAAATCGGCTGCGCCTGCTCCAGCCGGGCGCCAAAAGCCCTGGCCCCCTCGCGGCGGATCAGACTATCCGGGTCGTCCTTTTCCGGCAGGCGCAGAAATTTGAGCGACCGGTCCGCCGCCAGCGCGCCCAGCGCCATATCCACGGTCTTCAGCGCCGCGCGCCGCCCGGCATTGTCCGCATCGAAACAGATGACCGGCGCGGGCGAGAGCCGCCAGGCCTGCGCCAGATGCTCCTCGGTCAGCGCCGTGCCGAGCGGCGCCACCGCGCCGCCAAACCCGGCCTGCGCCAGGGCGATGACATCCATATACCCCTCCACGACGATCAGCGTGGCACCCTTGCGTACGGCATCCCGCGCAAAGTTCAGCCCATAGAGCGCGCGCCGCTTCGCGAATACCTCCGTCTCCGGCCCGTTCACATATTTGGGCTGGCCATCGCCCATCACCCGGCCGCCGAAGCTCAGCATACTGCCCCGCGCGTCGCGGATGGGGAACATGATTCGCGAGAAGAACATATCCACCGGGCCACGCTCGCTTTGCTTCATCAGCCCGGCCTCGATGAGCTGTTCGGGCTTTATACCCTGCCCGCGCAACGCGCCTGCCAGCATTCCGCGGCCCTCGCCCGACCAGCCCAGGCCAAACCGGCGGATCGTCTCATCGCCCAGGCCACGGCCGCGCAAATACTCCAGCGCCGCCAGGCCCTGCGGCGCAAACAGCAGCTCCTGGAATTTCTTTCCGGCGGCTTCCAGCACCTCCAATATACCGGCGCGCCGCTGCTCGGCCTGCGCCGCCTGCGGGCTCGCCTTCGGCACCTCCAGCCCGGCCTCGCGCGCCAGACCCTCCACCACCTCCATGAACCCGGCACCGCTGGATTTCATCAGGAAGCTGATCACATCGCCGTGCTCACCGCAGCCAAAACAATGGAAATGGTCCTCATACACATAGAAAGATGGCGTCTTCTCGCCATGAAACGGGCAGCAGCCCTTGTTATCCCGGCCCGAGCGCGTCAGCTTCACCGCCTTGCCGATCACCGCGGCGATCGGCGTGCGGGCCCGCAACTCATCCAGGAAATTAGCGGGCAGCGCCATCTAGCTCAGCATTGCCTTCACCGCCGCCGAGGCCACGGCCATATCCAGCGCCGCGCCATGGCTGGCCTTCAGCGCGCCGATCACCCGGCCCATATCCTTCATCCCCGAAGCGCCGGTCTGCGCCACCGCTGCGGCCACCGCGCGATCCAGCGCCTCACCCGCCAGAGTCTGGGGCAGAAATTCCTCGATTACTTCGATCTCCGCCTCCTCTCTCGAAGCCAGATCCTCGCGGTTGCCCTGGCGGTACAGCGCCACCGAGTCCCGGCGGGACTTGATCATGGCGCGCAGCATCCCAAAAATCTCGTCATCCGGCACCTCGGCAACGCCCTTTGGCCGCGCCGCGATGTCCGTGTCCTTCAGCCTCGCCTGGATCATCCGCAGGGTGGAGACACGCTCCGCCGCGCGCGCCAGCATGGCGGTCTTCACGGCAGCGGTGATGGTTTCACGCAAATTCAACAGGTTACTCCTTCATGGAAAAAATTTCCGGGCTTTTGAAAATTCATTGAAGCCGGAGAAAAAATCCGGTAGCAGATTTCCATGACCATTTCCATCGCTGATCTCATCGAGCGCCTCGGCGGGCCGGACGCCGCCGCCACTCTAACAGGCGTTTCGCCGGACGCCATCCGAAAATGGCGCGCAGCCGGGGCCATTCCATCCCGCCATTGGCCGATCATCAGCGCCACGACCGGTGTGGCCATGGGCGACCTGCCACGCCCGGCACCGCAGAGCGACACGCCGGCGGGCGCCACCGCCGCCCTGGTGCTGGCTGATGGCAGCGTGTACTGGGGGCACGGCTTCGGCGCCTTCGGCGAGAGCAAGCCGGCCGAATTGTGTTTTTCCACCGGCATGACCGGCTATCAGGAGACCCTGACCGACCCCTCCTTCGCCGGGCAGATCATCAATTTCACCTTCCCGCACATCGGCAATGTCGGGGCCAACGCGGAGGATATGGAGGCCACGCAGATCTGGGCGCGCGGGCTCGTGGTGAAGGAGGATATCACCGCGCCCTCCAACTACCGGGCGACCTCCGGGCTCGGCGAATGGCTCCAGCGTATGAACATACCCGGCATCGCGGGCGTGGATACCCGCGCGCTCACCCTGCGCATCCGCGAGCAGGGCGCGCCCCACGCGGTGCTCTCCTACCCGGCGGACGGAAGGTTCGACATCCCCCGTCTGGCCGCCATCGCCGCCGCGTGGCCCGGGCTGGACGGGCTGGACCTGGCCACCGAGGTCTCCTGCACGCAGAGCTTCGAGTGGTCCGGCGGCACCTGGAGCTGGGCGCACGGCTTCGCCACCACGGCGGCCACGCGCACCGTGGTAGCCGTGGACTACGGCGCCAAGCGGAACATCCTGCGCAGCCTGGCCTCGGCCGGATGCCGGGTGATCGTGGTGCCCGCGACCGCCTCGGCTCATGACATTCTGCACCACAAACCCGACGGCGTGTTTCTCTCCAACGGCCCGGGGGACCCGGCGGCGACAGCCAGCTACGCGGTCCCGGCGATCATGGGCGTGCTGTCTGCCGGCGTGCCGATCTTCGGCATCTGCCTCGGGCACCAACTCCTCGCCATCGCCCTGGGCGGGCGCACCTACAAGCTGGCGCGCGGCCATCGTGGCGCCAACCAGCCGGTGCAGGAGCTGGCCACCGGCAAGGTCGAGATCACCTCACAGAATCATGGCTTCGCTGTCGATGAAAAATCCCTCCCCCACGGCGTGGCGGTCACCCATGTCTCGCTGTTCGATGGCTCGGTCGAGGGCATCGCCTGCCCGGCCCAGCGCGCCTTCTCGGTGCAGTACCACCCGGAGGCGAGCCCGGGCCCGTCCGATTCAGGCCATCTGTTCAATCGATTCGTGGGTGGGTTGGCCCGCCCCGCACCGAGCTGACCATAAAGGCATCATTTTCTTGTAATCGACGCGCACAAGATCGCCCTGCCCGGCTTCAGTTAAGGACAAAAAATGCCCAAACGCACCGACATAAAATCCATCATGATCATCGGCGCCGGCCCCATCGTCATCGGCCAGGCCTGCGAGTTCGACTATTCCGGCGCCCAGGCCTGCAAGGCGCTACGCGAGGAGGGCTACCGCGTCATCCTGGTCAATTCCAACCCCGCCACCATCATGACCGACCCCTCGCTGGCCGATGCCACCTATATCGAGCCGATCACGCCCGAGATGGTGGAAAAAATCATCCTGCGGGAAAAACCCGACGCGCTGCTGCCCACCATGGGCGGCCAGACGGCGCTGAACACCGCCATGTCCCTGGCCAAATCCGGCGTGCTGGAGCGCCTGGGCGTGGAGCTCATCGGCGCGAAAGCCGACGTGATAGACCGCGCCGAGGACCGCCTGAAATTCCGCGACGCGATGGCCGAGATCGGCATCGCCGGGCCGAAATCCGCGATCGCCCACACCCGCGAGGAGGCCGCCAACGCGCTGGAATTCGTCGGCCTGCCCGCCGTCATCCGCCCCTCCTTCACGCTGGGCGGCACCGGCGGCGGCATCGCCTACAACCGCCAGGAATTCTTCGAGATCGTGCTCTCGGGCATCGACGCCTCGCCGACCGATGAGGTGCTGGTCGAGGAATCCGTGCTCGGCTGGAAGGAATACGAGATGGAGGTGGTGCGCGATTCCGCCGACAACTGCATCATCGTCTGCTCGATCGAGAATATCGACCCGATGGGCGTCCACACAGGGGATTCCGTCACGGTCGCGCCGGCACTCACCCTCACCGACAAAGAATACCAGATCATGCGCGATGCCTCCATCGCCTGCCTGCGGCGCATCGGCGTGGACACCGGCGGCTCCAACGTGCAGTTCGGCATCAACCCGGCGGATGGCCGCATGGTCGTGATCGAGATGAACCCGCGCGTCTCACGCTCCTCCGCGCTGGCCTCCAAGGCCACCGGCTTTCCCATCGCCAAGATCGCCGCCAAGCTCGCCGTCGGCTACACGCTGGACGAGCTGAAAAACGACATCACCCGCGCCACCCCGGCCAGCTTCGAGCCGGTCATCGACTATGTGGTCATCAAAATCCCCCGCTTCACCTTCGAGAAGTTCCCCGGCACGCCGGCGCTGCTCTCCACCTCCATGAAATCCGTGGGCGAGGCGATGGCGATCGGCCGCAACTTCGCCGAGGCGCTGCAAAAAGGCCTGCGCTCGCTGGAGACCGGGCTCTCGGGGCTGGACGAGATCGAGCCACCGGGCGACGGCTCGCCGGACGCCTTCCGCGCCGCACTCTCCACCGCCCGGCCGGACCGTCTGCTCATCGCCGCCCAGGCCCTGCGCGCGGGCGTCCCGGCGGCGGACATCTTCGCCGCCTGCAAATACGACCCCTGGTATCTGGCGCAGATGCAGAACATCATCGACGCCGAAAATGAGGTCAAAAAACACGGGCTCCCGCGCGATGCCTTCGCCCTGCGCCGTCTCAAATCCATGGGCTTCGCGGACAAGCGCCTGGCCGAGCTCACCGGCCAGCGGGAGGCAACCGTCACCGCCGCGCGGCTCAAACTCGGCGTCACCCCAGTCTATAAGCGCATCGACACCTCCGGCGGCGAGTTCGCCTCGCAGGCTGCCTACATGTACAGCACCTATGAGGGCTGCTTCGGCACGCCGCTCGACGAGTGCAACCCCTCATCCGCCAAAAAAATCATCATTCTGGGCGGCGGCCCCAACCGCATCGGCCAAGGCATCGAGTTCGACTATTGCTGCGTCCACGCCGCCTACGCGCTGCGCGAGGCGGGCTTTGAGACCATCATGGTCAACTGCAACCCGGAGACCGTCTCGACCGACTACGACACCTCGGATCGGCTGTATTTCGAGCCGCTCTTCGCCGAGGACGTGCTCTCGCTCATCCATGCCGAGCAGCGCCGCGGCACCCTGCTCGGCTGTATCGTGCAATATGGCGGGCAGACGCCGCTCAAGCTCAGCCAGGCGCTGGCGGCGGCGAACATCCCCATTCTCGGCACCTCTGCCGATGCGATCGATATCGCCGAGGACCGCGAGCGTTTCGCCGTGCTGCTGCAAAAGCTCGGGCTGCGCCAGCCCGAGAACGGCATCGCCCGCTCCGCCGAGCAGGCCGAGGAGATCGCCGAGCGGATCGGCTATCCCATCATCATCCGCCCATCTTATGTGCTGGGTGGCCGCGCGATGGAAATTCTCTACGACCGCAACGGCCTGGCCCGCTACATGCGCGAGATGGTCCGGCCCTCGGGCGAGAACCCGGTGCTGATCGACCGCTACCTGAACGAGGCCTCCGAGGTCGATGTGGACTGCATCTGCGACGGCGAGAATGTCTATGTCGCGGGCGTGATGGAGCATATCGAGGAGGCCGGGATTCATTCCGGGGATTCCGCCTGCTCCATCCCGCCCTATTCGCTCTCCCCCGCCGTGGTCGCCGAGCTGCGGGCGGAAACCGTCGTCATGGCGCGGGCGCTGGGCGTCATCGGGCTCATGAACGTGCAATACGCCATCCAGAACGATCTCATCTATGTGCTGGAGGTCAATCCCCGCGCCTCGCGCACCGTGCCCTT
The DNA here is from genome assembly GCA_021798575.1 of Pseudomonadota bacterium. GTDB lineage: Bacteria > Pseudomonadota > Alphaproteobacteria > Acetobacterales > Acetobacteraceae > Acidocella. Next base: position 20,474 of record JAJZGI010000045.1, read on the forward strand.
CGTCGCCAAGGCCACCGGCATCCCCGTCGCCAAAATCGGCGCCCGGGTGATGGCCGGGGAAAAACTTCCCGCATTCGGGCTCGACGATTCCGTGGCGCTGCGCCATGTCGCGGTGAAGGAGGCGGTGTTTCCCTTCGCCCGGTTCCCGAACGTCGACACGCTGCTCGGCCCGGAGATGAAATCCACCGGCGAGGTGATGGGGCTGGACACCAGCTTCGCCCGCGCCTTCGCCAAGGCCCAGCTGGGTGCCGGGGTACGCCTGCCGCTGGCGGGTACGGCGTTCCTCTCGGTAAAGGAGGCGGATAAATCCGCTATCGTGCCGGTCGCCCGGCGCCTGGCGGACCTCGGCTTCTCCATCATGGCGACCTCCGGCACCGCCCGGCATATCGCGGCGGCGGGGATCAAAGTGCGGCAGGTCAACAAGGTGCTGGAGGGCCGGCCCCACTGCGTGGATGCCATCCGCTCGGGCGAGATCCAGCTCGTCATCAACACCGCGCACGGCGCGCAGTCCGTCACGGACAGTTTCGACATCCGCCGCTCCGCCCTCACCCAGGGGGTGCCGAACTTCACCACCATCGCCGCCGCGCGGGCCACGGCGCACGCCATTTCCGCGCTCATCTCGGGCGGTCTTGAAGTCGCGCCGCTTCAGTCGTACTTTCCACAGCCGTTCTAGCAACCCGGCGCCTCCAGGCGCCGGTTGTGATTCCGTTTGACCCCAACCCATGGCTTCGCTTCGAGGAGATGCAGTGCAGAAATTCCCCATGACCGCCCCTGGCCTGGCAGCCCTCGAAGAAGAGCTGCGGTTTCTGAAAGGTCAGGAACGCTCGTCCATCATCCGCGCCATCGCGGAGGCCCGCAGCCATGGGGACCTCTCGGAGAACGCCGAATACCACGCCGCGCGGGAGCGCCAGTCCTTTGTCGAGGGGCGGATCGCCGAGCTGGAGGAGATCACCTCCGCCGCCGAGGTGATCGACCCTGCCAGCCTCTCGGGCGACACGGTAAAGTTCGGCGCGACCATTCTGCTGGTCGATGAGGACACCGAAAAGGAGGTCACCTATCAGATCGTCGGCACGCACGAGGCCGATATCAAGCGTGGCCGGCTCTCCATCACCTCGCCGCTCGCCAAGGCGCTCATCGCCAAGCGCGTGGGCGACACGGTGGCGGTGCCCGCACCGGGCGGCGATAAATCCTATGAGATCCTCAACATCTCCTATGGTTGAGGCCGCGATCCGATGATCTCGATCGATGACGTGAGGGACGCCGCCGCGCGAATCCGAGGTGCCGTGCTGCGCTCGCCGTTTTTGCGGGCGGATGGGCTCTCGCGCCTCACCGGCGCTGAGATTTTCCTGAAATATGATCATTTGCAGGCGACCGGCGCGTTCAAGGAGCGGGGTGCGGCCAACCGGATCGCCCTGCTCAGCCCGGCTGAGCGCGCGGCGGGCGTTGTCGCGATGTCGGCTGGCAACCACGCCCAGGCGGTGGCGCGCCACGCGCAGCGCGCGGGCATCCAGGCCACCATCGTCATGCCGGTGCACACGCCCGCGACCAAGATCACCCGCACCGCCTCATGGGGTGCCCATGTGGTCCTGCACGGGGAGACGCTGGCGCAGGCCGCCGCCCACGCGCATGGGCTGGCGCAGGCGCAGGGTCTGGTATTCATCCACCCGTATGACGACCCGGCGGTCATGGCGGGCCAGGGCACCATGGCGCTGGAGATGTTCGAGGAGGTGCCGGACCTGGACGCGCTGGTGATCGCGACGGGCGGCGGCGGCCTGCTCTCGGGCTGCGCCACCGTGGCCCGCGCGCTGGCGCCGCGCTGCGAGGTGCTGGGCGTCGAGGTGGAAAATTATTCCGCCTTCGCCCAGACGCTGCGCGGCGCAGAGATTTCGGTCGGCGGGCCCACGGTGGCCGAGGGTATCGCGGTGCAGGACATCGGCCAGAACCCGCTGGCCGTGCTGCGCGCGCTGGGCACCGAGATGCTGGTGGTGAGCGAGCACGACGTGGAGCGCGCCATCGCCATGCTGGTCGAGAGCGCCAAGCAGGTGGCCGAAGGTGCGGGCGCTGCGGGGCTCGCCGCCGTGCTGGCCTATCCGGAGCGGTTCCGCGGCAAAAAAGTCGGGATCGCGCTGTGCGGCGCCAATATCGACTCGCGGATTCTGGCCAATACGCTGATGCGCAACCTGCTGCGCGACGGCCGGCTGCTGCGCGTGGTGGTCGAGATGCCCGACCGGCCGGGCATGCTGGCCGAGGTGGCGTCCCGCATCGGCGCGCTGGGCGGCAATATCATCGAGGTCGCGCACCACCGGCTGTTCTCCAGCCCATCGGTGCAGGACGCGCAGCTCGAGGTGATGATCGAGGCGCGGGACGCCGCCCATGGCGCCGCGATCGAGGCGTCGCTCGCCGAGGTTTTTACCCTGCGCCGGGTCTGACAGCCTGCGCTTGCCGGAGGCGGGCCTGCGGTCTACCAAAGCATGCGACGCGCCCTTAGCTCAGCTGGATAGAGCACGAGACTTCTAATCTTGAGGCCGATGGTTCGACTCCATCAGGGCGCGCCAACTTATGATTCCAAAACAAACTTTTGTCATGGCGAGGGTCCTTCTGCTGGCATGGCGAGATCCTTCTGCCGTCATGGCGAGCGCAGCGAAGCCATCCATTTTAACAAAACCCCCATCATTTTCCCCTTGACTCTCCCGCCAAATGTCATTATAACTAACTTAATGTCCGGCCTCACCATCTCTCAGCGCATCACCCGCATCGTGGCAAACCTCGCGCAGAGCCTCAACATCTTTGCCCCGCGCGTCAAAATGCCGGTCTCATTGTGCCAGATACTCTCGCGCCGCTTAA
>JAJZGI010000046.1 GCA_021798575.1 Pseudomonadota bacterium
TCCAGCTTGGCACGGTCCTTGGCAGTGACTTTAACTTGAATACCATCGAGCATGCCCCAGAATCGCATCTCAGACGCAAAATGGGAATCCTAAATTGGACTCAAATGTATGATTTTATCCACTAGAATCCGTAGCAAAACAGCGACCGATCCAATTGAGCCTCGGATGGCGGCGTCGATCATCACCTCGTTAAGTCTGGCCTCGGATACAATGTTTCCAATACAAGCTGCCAACTCGCCATCAGCGCACTCCACCTTCGGGAAGTGGCTGGCGCTGAACAACAATGCCACGGAATCCTCGACCACAATCCTACACAGAGCATATCGGACTGAAGGCCGGCGCATCCTCAGCGGGATATACTCGCCGGCACTATTTCGCTCTTCATGGAACTGGTAGGGTAGGTTGTTATAAATCGTCCCGTCCAGCACTTTTTGGAGTATATTCAGCCGTACCACGCGCGTCGGCAAGCTGGTATCCTGCGGCACGGTATCGCAAATCGTATCAAACATTCATGGTCTCAATCCGTTTGAGTTTCACCTTCCCAGCAAGGGCACACTCATCCTGCGCGCGCTGCGCCTGGTGCTGGTGTGGGTCGCGTGGGTATTCACAGCCCTGGATAGCGCATCAACCTGATCATCTTTTTTGGTGTCAGGAAAAGCCTGCAATTCACTTAAAAAATTCTCATTCCATGGTGCCGCCAACAAATCGATATTGCCTGCATCCATCTGCGTCGCGGCGGGCATGGCGCGGGTTATCTTCGCCCCATGCTCCGGCGTCGCAATCACCTGGAACCCCGTCAAACTGCGGCTCAGCATGGCGATCTGCGCGGCACCCGCCTGGCCAGGGTCCTGGGGTAATGCGATGACGCTCTGTGCCCCATCGGCCTGCGCCGTCGCCAGAATTTTGGCCTCAACTATCGCGGGCGATCCCTGAAAGCGTATGACGTCCACAACCACGAACCTGCCCTCCGCCGTCACTCCCATTTTCAGGCCAACCGTATAATCCGGATTTTTCCCCGGGCCTGGCAGCGTCGCCGCGAGGTCCCACGCACGGATCACTTGAACAAATACCGGCAGTTCAGTGATGACTTTTATATTCTCCGTCTTGAACAAAGCATTATCCGCCGGCCGCGGATCCTGCTGATACATCGCGCGGAACGCACGCTCGCCAACCTCCAGCCGCTTGCGTGCGGCCGCGGCTTTATTCTGCCATTCGGGCCATAAAACCTGGCCCTCGATTCTTCCGAGCATGTCGCCTTTTTCGGCGATCATCGGCAGTTTCAAGCATGCCCAGTTCTGCTCCGTGGCCATCAGCCGCCCGGCCAGGTCATCTTCGTGCCAGCGCGTCATGATCAGCACGATACGTCCGCCTGGCTTGAGCCTGGCGGAGAGTTCGGCGCGGAACCAATCATACAGCCCGTCGCGGGATGTCTGGCTCTCCGCCTCCGCCCAGGACTTCACAGGGTCATCGATAATAATCAGGTCAGCCCGTCGGCCGGTAATCGGGCCGCGTACACCAGCGGCGAAATATTCGCCCCCATCTTCGGTAAAAAACTTGACCGATCCACGGCTCTCCGGCGCAATGATTACGCCGAGTATCTCGCTGTTCTCCTCTATCCTGGCGCGAACATGCCGGCCAAAATAATTCGCAAGAGACGCCGTGTGCGCCGTGGCAATAATCTGCGCCTTCTTATGCACCCCCAGAAAATACGCCGGGAACAAAATCGAACCATAGGTAGACTTGACCGAGCCTGGCGGCATCTGAACCATCAGCCGGTCGCACGACCCGGACGCGACCTCATCGAGCTTCGCAATCAAAACCTCATGATGCAGTGCAGGAGTTTTAGAAATTGAAGACATTGCGTGGCGGGCAAAGCCCAGAAACCCAGCCACTTTAGTCATAGAATTCTATTCGATACCCGCCCGTGTGTGTTTGAGAACCAGTATGCCAAGGGGTATATATCATTTTGGGGTATGTGGGCAACAGAAATCTAACGTAATGTTAGAATTATTTTTCGGCTAAAACCTGATTGTTCGACATTGGCGCGCAGCCGAAATGTGAATCATTACCTATCAGTGGCTTACAGGAGAATTCACATTTCTGGATGTCTAAATCGCCCCCTAAAACCCGTAGGACAGGCCGAGCAGCGAATTCACATCCAGCGTCGTGCTCATGGGCTCATAGCCGCCAACATCACTGGGCTTGCTGCCCGTCTCATTATAATGGGTCACGCCAAGCCCGGCAAAAACATGCCAGGCGTTGTTCAGCCGGTAGTCGGCATCCAGGGAGACCCTCTCCTCGGCGGAGGCGCCAAGGCCGCCAGGAAAATTTTGTGATGGGGCGGTCACCATTCCGCCCAGCAGGGCAAATCCTTCGGCATCGGCGCTCACCACCAGCAGCGGGGTCGCAACAACATCCAGTTTCAGTCCCCCGCCGATCATCCCGGCTTGGTAGAAGTGCCCATATCCCGCAGCCCCGCCGGTATCTCGATACCAGTTCTGGTAACCCGCGGCGGCGTAGGGGATGATTTCCGCGCCATCATATACCGCATGGCCCAACCCAAGCCGAACCTCCGCGTGATTATAATAGCCATTTTCATGCGCCGGATAGGGCGCGCCTGTCGCATCTCCGCGGCTGCCGTCATGCTGCAAAAATTGCGCTGAGAATTCGTAATTGACGCTGGCATAGAGGTCGAGCCCGCCGGGAGTACGGCCCGTCATCGGCGTCAGCAGGCTGGCGCCGAACTCGGCCCCCAGCAACGCCCCATTTTCCTCATGCGGAATATTTCCGGCATAGGTGCCATACCCCGCGCTCAGGCCGAGGCGCACGGCGGTCTCCGCAGCCGCGATGCTAGGTGGCGCAGCGCTGGCTGAGCGCGGCGCAACCAAGGCGAGCACACCGGCAAGCAAAGCGCCGTAAGGCCTCATAAAACCGCATTCCCTGTCTAAAAAACCAAGCTTTTTAACAGGAGCGGAGCGGCACGAACAGCGCAAATATACCACACCGGCGCGGATTCGCACGCGACGGCATAGGCTCTAAAAATCGAATTTCAGGTAGCGCTCGGTCAGATGCGCCTCAAATGCAGCCGGGTTCAACCTCTCGCCCGTCGCCGCCATTAAAAGCTCGTTGAACCCCAAGCGCGCCCCCTGAGCATGGATCTGCGTGCCCAACCAGCCGTTGAGCGGCGAGAAATCGCCCTGCGCCAAAGTTCTGTCGAGCTCTGGCAGCGCCCGCCGCGCCGCCGCCATCAGCTGGGCAGCCGCCATCGCGCCCAGCGTATAGCTGGGAAAATAGCCGATCGCCCCGTCATACCAATGGATATCCTGGAGGCACCCCTGCGCATCATCCCTGGGCGTCACCCCCAGCAGCCTGCGCATCCCATCATTCCAGGCACCCGGCAGGTCGCCCACGGCCAGGTCGCCGCTCAGCAGCGCCTGCTCCAGCCGGAAGCGCAGGATCACATGCGCCGGATAGGTCATCTCGTCGGCCTCCACCCGGATACAGGAGCGCCGGACATGGCGCAGCCGTTGAGCCAGTTGGCCCTGGGTCACGGGCTTGCCGAAGGTCGCATGCATCAGCGGGGCCAAATAGCCCAAATAGGCATCCGTGCGCAGCGCCTGCATCTCGATGATGAGGGACTGGCTCTCATGCACCGCCATCCCGGCGGCCTCGCCCACGGGCTGGCGGGCATATCCGCCCGGCAAACCGCGCTCATACAGCGCGTGCCCCGTCTCGTGCAGCACGCCGGTTATAGCGGAGAGCGGATCATCCTCATCATAGCGCGTGGTAATCCGCACATCCTGCGGCGTTCCACCGCAAAACGGATGCGCCGATCGGTCCAGTCGCGCATGGTGATAGTCTAGCCCGGCAACCGCGCTCAGCCGTTGGCAAAGGCCCTCCTGTATCGCCTCAGGGTAGGGGCCGGGCGGCAGGGCCTCGTGCGCCCGTCGGCGTCGTAGCGCCTCAGCCTGCGGCAGGCTCACCTGCAGGAAGGATTCATATCGCTCAAAAATCGGTGTCACATCGGCACTGCCAACACCGCGCTGATATTGGGCCATCAGCGCGTCATAGGGAGAGAGTCCCAGCACCTCGCCTAAAATACCAGCCGCCTCGCGCGCCAGGGCAAAAACCTGGGTCAAGGCGTCGCGCACAGCGGGGAAATCCGCGGTCTCCCGGGCGCCGCGCCACAGCGTCTCGCAACGGCTATTCGCGCGAGAGGTGGCCTCCACCAATTCGCCCGGCAGAGCGGTGGCCCGCTGGTGCGCCTCCCGCATCAATTCCAGGTTCCGGTCCTGCCATGGGTCGCCAGGGGGCGTCGTGCCCGCTAAATCGTCGGCCATCGCGGGCGAGGTCAACAGCTCGTGGCTCAAGCCCGCCAGCACCGCCAGCTGCTCGCCCCGCGCCGCGGCACCTCCGGGCGGCATCATGGCGGCGGCGTCCCAGCCCAGCATGGCGGCGGCCTCGTTCAGCGTGGCAATCCGGGCAAATCTCTGCTCAAGCCTGGCATATGCACTCATGGTTCGTTCAGCCTTTTTCGTGCAAAAAAGAAAAATTCAAATACCAGCACCAGCGCAAAGCCAAACCAGGTCAGCGCATAGCCATAACTATGATTATAGGGCTTGGGCAGATTTTGTGCAGGCTCCGGTAGCGGGCTGCCGGGCGGTGGTAGCGGGCCCATGGCTATCAGCGTATAGGGGGCGACACGCGCAAACCCAAGCCCAGCGCCCATTTTGGCGGGGTTCAGCGTGTAATACAGCTCCTGGCTCGGGTCATCGGGTCCGGCAAACCAGCCGGGCAGAATCGGCGCGTGGACATAGCCCACCACCCTTGTCTCCCCCGCAGGCTCCGGCAGCGGGCTCGGGTTTTGCTCGGGCACCCAGCCCAGGTCCACGAGCACAATCTCGCCGTCTGGGCGGCGGAAGGGCATAACAAGCTCACCCCCGGCAATCGGCCCGGCCGGCGCGTCATGCACAATATCGCCATAGAGCCCTGCCTTGCCCGGCACCCATCGCCCGGTGACAAAAACCTTCTCATAGGGGCTGGGCGTGTCTGGCAGCGCCACCGGTGCAGCCAGCGCAGCCCTGTGGATCACCGCCTCGATACCCTCCTTCAGCTTAAAGCGCTGAAGCTGCCAAACCCCGAGTGCAATCAGCAGCCAGAAAGTGATGAACGCCGCAATCCCCGGGGCCACCAGCCGCCGCCATTTTTGCCTACCCGGCAACGATAGCGCTGCGGCCGAGGAAATAGATGCAGACGAACAGAAACAGCCATACCACGTCCACAAAATGCCAGTACCAGGCGGCTGCCTCAAAGCCAAAATGGCGCTTGGGCGTAAACTGCCCGGCTCTGGCCCTGAACAGGCAGACGATCAGAAAAATCGTCCCGATGATCACGTGCACGCCATGAAAACCGGTAGCAATAAAGAACGAGGAGGCAAAAATGCCGCCATGATAGAACGGGAAAGGCGAGTGGGTATATTCCCATGCCTGGCCACACAGGAACATGAGCCCCAGCACTACGGTCACCGCCAGGCCACGCACCAGGCCCTTCTGGTCGTCCTCCAGCAGGCAATGGTGCGCCCAGGTGATGGTGGTGCCCGAGAGCAGAAGCACCATGGTATTGAACAGCGGGATGGCAAACGGGTCGATGGTGGTAATGCCCATCGGCGGCCACACCGGCGCAAAAGCCGTGCCCATCTTATCCGGGAAGAAGAAGTAGTTAAAATAATTCCAGAAGAACGAGACGAAGAACATCACCTCGGAGCTGATAAACAGCGCCATGCCATAGCGCTGGCCAATCTGGGTCACGAGCTTATGCAGCCCCGGCGTGCGGGCCTCCCGGATCATGTCGCGCCACCACACGAAGCCGGTCGCCAGCGCACAAATAAAACCGGCGGCCAGCACGTAATATATGTGAAAATGTGCGGCCAGGATAATGCCGGTAAAGGTCAGCATGAAGGAGACCGCGCCACAAAGCGGCCAGATGGAGGGCGTCACCAGATGATACGGATGCGGGACGGTGCTTTTAATCTGGTCTGTCGCCGTATGGACGGTTCCGCTCATGGCTCTTCTCGCAGGTTGAAAATGGTTAGAGGCTGTTTCAAAAGTGGGCGGTTGAGGGCTGGGGAGGGATTTTTATGAGCTGGATCGGCGCGAAAATCTGACGAATCCGGCGCGAAAAAGACCCGACAGACCGACCCGATCCACTTCTGAAACAGCCTCTCACCACATCCGCCCGTATTCGTGCAGCTTGACGACCGCTATCACATAAATCAGCACACAAAACCCCCCCATGGCGGCCAGCAGCAGCCAGTTACGCCCGGTTCGCCGTTTTGTGTACAGTTCGCGCTCCGCCGGGGTCCAGTCAGATTCCACAATCTCAACCCTGGGCATGGTATCGAACTCATCGATCTTGCGTGCCGCGGCCTCCAGCACACGGTCGATCCTGCCAGGCGCCGCACGCTCGGGAGCCTCAGCCATCAGATAAGCCGGTCCACGGCGCAGGCGCCGAACAGCAGGAACAGATACAGGATCGAGTATCGAAAAGCCGCCCGCGCCGGCGCGTTCCTGTTCAGTGAATTGCCCAGCCTGTCCTGCGCGTCATTCAGCACGCGCCAGGAATAAACCAAAAACCCCAGCCCCAGCAGCAGCGCGCTGGCGCCATAAACCGGGCCCATGAGCCCCAGCGCATACGGCGCCAACGTCACCAGCACCAGCAGCAGCGTATAGACCATGATGGCGATCCGCGTATGGCGCGCGCCCTTCACCACGGGCAGCATTGGCACTCCGGCGCGCTCATAATCGCCCGAGGCATAGAGCGAGAGCGACCAGAAATGCGGCGGCGTCCAGAAGAAGATGATGGCAAACAGCAGCACCGGCAGCAGCGAGACCGAGCCCGTAACCGCCGCCCAGCCGATCACCGGCGGAAACGCCCCCGCCGCGCCGCCGATCACGATATTCTGCGGTGTCAGGCGCTTCAGCCAGATCGTATAAATGAACACATAAAACGCGATGGAAACAGCCAGAATAAACGCCGCAACCCAGTTGGTCGCCAGCCCCATCACCAGCACCGAGAGGATCGCCAGCACAACGCCGAAAGCCAGCCCGCTGTCAGGGCTGATCCGACCGGCCGGGATAGGCCGCGTGCTGGTGCGCGCCATGATCGCGTCGATATCGCGGTCATACCACATGTTGATGGCGCCCGCCGCACCGGCCGCCACCGTGATACAGAAAATCGCCACCGCGGCGAGGATCGGGTTGATCGGCTGCGGCGCGATGATCAGCCCCACGGCACCGGTAAACACCACCAGTGTGAGCACCCGTGGCTTGAGCAGCGCCAGCCAGTCGGCGGCGCTGGCGCCCAGCCCAACGGTCACAACCGAGCCGCTCATCTGCGAGCCCCTTGCAGACCGCCCTCAACCACCAATGAAATCATGCCAAAAATCTCTGTCGTCCTCAATGAATGCCCCGCCCCGGCAGGCTTAGCGGATAACCGGCACATCCTCAAATGTATGGTGCGGGGCAGGGGAGGGCACAGCCCATTCCAGCGTCGTCGCACCCTCGCCCCAGTAGTTGTCCGCCAGCACCTCTTTTGAGCTGAATATGCGCCACAGCACATAAAAGAACACGAAGGTCGAAAGACCGGAGATGATCGACCCCACGGACGAGACAAAATTCCACCCCGCGAAGGCATCCGCATAGTCCGGGTAGCGGCGCGGCATCCCGGCCAGTCCGAGAAAATGCTGCGGGAAGAATGTCAGGTTCACGCCGATGAAAAACGACCAGAAATGCACCTTGCCCCAGAACTCAGGATATTGATGCCCGGACATCTTGCCGATCCAGTAGTAAAATCCGGCAAACACGCCAAAGGTCGCCCCCATCGAGAGCACATAATGGAAATGCGCGACGAGGAAATAATCATTATGCAGCTCCTGGTCGAGCCCGGCGTTGGCCAGCACCACGCCCGTTGCACCGCCGATGACGAACAGGAAGATGAAGCCGATCGCCCACAGCATCGGCGTCTTGAACTCGATGGAGCCACCCCACATGGTCGCAATCCAGGAGAATACCTTGATCCCCGTCGGCACCGCGATCACCAGCGTCGCGACCTCGAAATACACCCGGCTATTGTCGGAGATGGCGGAGACGAACATATGGTGCGCCCACACCACGAAGCCGACAAAGCCGATCACCACCATCGCATAGGCCATCCCGAGATAGCCAAAAATCGGCTTCCTGGAAAAAGTCGAGACGACATGGCTGATGATGCCAAAGGCCGGCAGGATCATGATATACACTTCCGGATGGCCGAAAAACCAGAACAGATGCTGGAACAGCACCGGATCACCGCCGCCCGAGGGCTCAAAAAACGAGGTGCCGAAATTCCGGTCCATGATCAGCATCGTCACCGCCCCCGCCAGCACGGGGATCGCCAGCAGCAACAAAAACGCGGTCACCAGAATCGCCCAGCAGAACAATGGCATCTTATGCATGGTCATGCCGGGTGCCCGCATGTTCAAAATCGTGGCGATGAAGTTGATCGCCCCCAGCAGCGAGGAAATTCCGGCCAGATGCAGCGAGAACAGCGAAAAATCGGTCGCGATGCCGGGCGAATACTGGGAATTATCGAGCGGCGGATAGAGCGTCCATCCGGCTCCGGTGCCGGTGCCCAGCGTGAGGCCCAGCATCACGAAAATAAAGCCGCACGCCAGGAACCAGAAGCTCATATTGTTCAACCGCGGGAAGGCCATATCCGGTGCGCCGATCATCATCGGCACCATCCAGTTGCCAAACCCGCCGATCAGCGCGGGCATCACAAACCAGAAGATCATGATCAGCCCGTGCGCCGTGATGATCGCATTCCAGGCCGCACCGGAGGTGATGACATCGTTATGCGGATACATCAGCTGCTGGCGCATGATCTCGGAGAGCGTACCGCCGGTACACGCGCCGATGAAGGCCATGGTGATATAGAGCGTGCCGATATCCTTATGATTGGTGCTCATCAACCAGCGGCGGACGAATCCAGGCTTGGCGTGCGCATGCGCATCATGGCCGTGCTCGGCGTGGGGGTCTTGGGTCGTCGAGGACATGAGCGGCTCCTGTCGGCGGCTAATTGGTGGCGGCATCGGCCAGTTCATCGGCTGGCGGCGCCATATTCTGCGCATCATTCGCCTGCGCTGTTTTCACCCAGGCGAGATAATCCTTCAGCGGTACCGCCTTGATCTCGATAGGCATGGCGTCATGGCCCAGGCCGCAGATCTGGTTGCACTGGCCATAATAGGTCCCGGGCTTCGTGATCAGGGTCCAGCTGGTCTGGATCGTGCCGGGAATGGCGTATTTCTGCACCCCGAGGGACGGCAGATAGAAGCCATGCAGCACGTCGCCGCTGGTGATGTCGAATTTAATCTTCTCGCCCACCGGCAGCACGAGCGGATGATCAGCCGAGAGCCGACGGATCTGCCCTTTTGCCGGGTTGATCTGGTCATCGGGGATCATATAGCTGGTATAATCCAGCCCCGGTACGCCATGGTATTCATACTCCCAGTACCATTGGTGGCCCGTCACGGTCACGGTCAGATAGGGGTTCGCGGTATTACCCTCATAATAGATCAGGTTGATCGAGGGAATAATGACGATGGCCAGCAGAATGGTGGGCACCACGATCCAAATCACCTCGATGAGCGTATTATGCGTCACCTGGCTCGGCACGGGGTTTTTCCTGGCGCTGAACCGAACCATCACATAGCCCATGAGCACGCCGACAAACGCCACCACCGCGGCCATGATCCACAGCACATAGCGCATCAGCCAATCAATTTTTGCTTCCATTGGGCTGCCCGGAACCGGCAGCCACATCTGCCAGTTATGCGGCGCGTTCACATAGGCATCGGCCGGGGCAAGCGGATTGGAGCCAGCCGCCTGCGCCAGCGCGGCGTGGGAAAAAAGCAGCGCCACGATCACACCCGGCAGCAGGCAGGCCGCGCGCGAAGGTCTCAAGAAAAATCCCCGCCTGAGGGTCGTAAAAAAACGCCGATTCATTACCAACACCCTGCCACTGACCAAACCATTTGAACCGATTTGTTTCATGCCCGCTTGATATAAGCCAGCCTGCATAAGATCAAGCTGATCATACGGTGGAAAGCTGCCCGCCGCGCCAGTGTTGCAGCGTCACAAAACTGCGCGTGTTCTGCCCGGTGCCGTCAAACGCCACGCCCCAGCCATTCTCCAGCCCGCCCGGCGCCACGTTGGTCGCCCGCAACGCGGCCATTAGCTTCACCGGGTCGCCACCACTGGCGTTGAGCGTCTCGAACACCAGCTTCGCACCGACATAGGCGCTGAGGCTGTCGGGCGAGCGCGGCGCCATGCCGTAGCGCGCGGCGTAGGCACCGCCGATCGCCTCGGCCGAAGCCGGATAAAACGGCGCGCCTACCACCTGCGTCCCGTCAAAAGCCTGGCCCAGCGCGGCTGCCGTCTCGGTGAGCAGGTAGCCCTCACCACAGCCCAAAATATTCGCCGGCCGCCATCCCTGCGCCGCCATCGCCGCAAAAAACGCCAGCGCGTCCTCGCCACCGGCGGCATGCAGCACAATCTGCACCCCGGCGCGCATCAACCTGCCCACCGGGTCATAGAGGTCCATCACATCCTGCGGATAGCCGATCACCAGCACAGGCGTGGCCTTCGCGGCATTCAGCGCCGCCAGCACCCCCCCGGCTATCGCCCCGCAGGCCGCACCCGTATTGAACAAGAGTCCGATCTTGGCGCCTTTATAGCGCGTCAGCAGCGTCTGCACGGCCACCTGCGCCAGCATCGCGCTGGTCGGCGCGGTCCGCAGTAAAAATTTGAACCCCCGCGCGGTAATCCCCGCTGCCGAAGCGTTGAGCTCGATATAGGGCGTCTGCGCCAGCTCAGCCGCGGCGGAGCCCGGGTAGCATAGCGCCGAGGCTCCGGTGCCCAGCAGCACATCGGCGTGTTGGGCCGTAATTAGCCCATTCACGGCGGCGGCGGTGTTGTTCTGGTCGGTCGCATCAGCCTGGGTAAGCGCCACAGGCGCACCCATTATCCCACCTGTGGCATTCACCGCAGCCGCCGCCAGATCAATTCCGCGCCAGCACTCATCGCCAGCCAAAGCATGGCTGCCCGAGAGCGGCAGAACCGCGCCAATCACAGGCTTAACCGGCGGCGTCTGTTTTGCACCCCCGGCGCGCGCCATCCGGGCGGTCAGGCTGGTCGCGGCGGCGGTGAGCAGAAATCGACGGGGCAGGTTGCGCATCACGCCCAAACTCGCATTCCGGCCCGGCTTGGGCAAGATCATGTCATTCAGGGCCTTGACCTCGCCGGTCAGATTGCCGAGCTATGCCGCATGAACCTGCCCAGCATCATGCGTTATGTCGAAGTTGAAAACCCCGGCGGCCCGGAGGTCATGCGCCTCGTCCATGGCCCCCTGCCGCAGCCAGGCGAGGGTGAACTGCTCATCCGCGTCATGGCGGCGGGGGTGAACCGGCCGGACATCCAGCAGCGCAAAGGGCTTTATCCCCCGCCGCCCGGCGCCAGCCCGGTCCTGGGGCTGGAGGTCGCGGGGGAGGTCGTGGCACTCGGCCCTGAGGCCAGCGGCTTCCATCCCGGTGACAAAATCACGGCGCTCTGCAATGGTGGCGGCTACGCTGAATACGTCGCGGTCCAGGCGGGCCAGTGCCTGCCCTGGCCAAACGGCTTCTCCGCGGTCCAAGCCGCCGCCCTGCCGGAGACCTACTTCACCGTCTGGGCCAATGTGTTCGATCTCGGGCACCTCAAGGCGGGTGAGCGCCTGCTGGTCCACGGCGGCACGTCTGGCATCGGCACTACGGCCATCCAGCTGGCAATCGCGCGCGGCGCGCAGGTCTTCGCCACCGCCGGCAGCGCCGAAAAATGCGCCTCCATCGAAAAACTGGGCGCCCTGGCCATCGACTATAAAACCTCCGACTTCAAGGCTGAAATCGCCACCCACACCGGCGGCAAAGGGGTGGATGTGGTTCTGGACATGGTCGGCGCTCCCTACACCGCCGCCAACCTCGCCTGCCTGGCGCGCGGCGGTCGGCTGGTCCAGATCGCCTTCATGCAGGGCAGCAAGGTCGAAAAACTGGACCTGCTCCCGGTGATGATGAAGCGCCTGACGATCACCGGCAGCACCATGCGCCCGCGCACTGCCGCTGAAAAAGCCACGATCGCGCTCGCGCTCCAAAAAAATGTCTGGCCGCTGCTGGAGTCGGGCACCGTCGCGCCGCTCATCGATGCGACCTTCGCGCTGGAAGACGTCGCCATGGCGCACGCGCTGATGGAGCGCAGCACCCACATCGGCAAAATCATGCTGCAAATTGCCGGTTGAGACATTTTCCGGTCCAGCCGGAGAGATCATCCACATCGTCTCGCAGCCACCTCCGGCGCTGCCCGATGTCGCGCGCCGCGACCTCGAGCTCGCCTGGGAGGCAGCGGGCGCCGCGCCAATTCCTGCCGCCACCAGGGTTTTCCATTTCCCCAACCCCCCATCCGCGCCGGTCGAGCTGCGCGTGACGGACGCCGATGCCGCCGCCTGGGTCGCGGCGCTGGAGCGTGAGCGCGGCATCTCAAACCTCTATAACGTCTCCTTGTGCCTGCGCTTCCTGGCGCTCGTCGCCCTCATGGCGCAGGCGGGTTGGGCGCGGGAATGGTTCGCGCTAGACCGTGCGGGCGCCACCCTGCGCCCGGAACTGCTGCAAGCCGCCGCCCTGGTCCGGCTGAACGCGACCGGCGACTTTGACGAAACCGCCCTGCGCGCCCTATTGCCAGCACCATGGAGTGCAAAAAGTGAATAGCAGGATGAAGACGCTGACCATGATCCTCTGCGGCCTGCTGGTCGGCTGCGCCAATACCCCGCCGCAGAGCCCCGGCCAGCAGGCCGACGACGCCGCCTGCACGGCGCAGGCCAACGCCACCTATAATGCCAACACCGAGGACGAGCAGGCCCGCACGCTACAAAACGGCCTGTACTTCGCGCCCATGCCCAACCGCGTGTTCCAAGGCCAACAAATGGGCGCGGAGCACGCCTACGACAGCCAGCTCTCCAGTTGCGAGCAAAACGGCAACCCCAACACTCCGGCGGTCACCACCGCGCCACTGGTCGCGCCACAGATCATCGGCCCACCCTAACCCTTGCATCTCAGGAGCCCCGCATGAGCCGCATCATCCGTACCGACGCCAACCAGGTCCTGGCCAAAGCCGTCGAATATCACGGCTTCGTCTATACCCAGGGCGTGGTCGCCACCGATCCGACGCAGGACATCACAGGCCAGACACGCGACGTCCTCGCCCAACTCGATACATTGCTGGAAATTCACGGCACGGATAGCACAAGACTGCTCCAGGCGCATATCTGGCTCAAGGATATCGCAGACCGCGAGGCTATGAATAAACTATGGTCAGCCTGGCTGCCCGAGGGCGCCGCCCCGGCCAGAGCCTGCGTCCAGGCCGTGCTCGCGAGCCCGGAATACCTCGTGGAGATCATGGTAACCGCCTGCCGTTAAGCCCTCGGCACGGCGATTTTCGAAACAGTTAAAATTGCTTTTATTCTGATTTAACCTTCAGGTTTCAAAAATTGATGAATCCTGGTCCATGATCATCATGTGGGAAGGCGGGGATACGCGCGCGCTCAGCCCGGGTCAGGATTTCAAAAAACATAACGTCATATTTATTTAGGAAATTTGTCACATTTCCGCCCAGCCTGCCTCACAAAAAATAACTTTTTTCCATGTTGTTGTAATTTTGTCGCAGACTCGGGTTGCGTTAGGCGCAATCCACCGATAGCGAGATCGCATGGCAATGTGGCAAATCGGTAACACTCGGTGTCGGTAGGGATGACCGGAAAAAGCCCCTCAAAAGGCCTGTCGGGTCTCGCCCAGAGCCTGGTTTTTGGCGTCTGTCTCGTCGGTTTGTCCCTCGTCGCCGCCCCCAAGGCCGACGCCTTCATCCGGCATCACCACCACTACTATCCCCCCCACGTCGTTCATTCCTTCTATTCCGGCCTGCAATGCGTGCCCTACGCGCGGGAGGTCTCGCATATCGACCTCACTGGCAACGCCTTCCTCTGGTGGGCCGAGGCCGCCGGCCGCTACGCCCGGGGGGATACGCCGGTAGAGGGCGCGGTGCTGAACTTTCGTGCCATCGGTCGTATGCCGCTGGGCCATGTCGCGGTGGTCACCGCCGTCATCAACAGCCGTACCATCCTGGTGACGCAGGCAAACTGGGTTCCCGGCACCATCACGAACGACGTGACCATGCAGGACGTCTCACCCCTGAACAACTGGTCGGAGGTCCGCGTGGAACTGGGCAACGGCGATACACTGGGTGCCAGCTACCCAACCTATGGCTTCATCTATAACCAACCGCCCGATGCTACCGTCATCGCCAGTAACGGCGAGAGCACCGAGGTCGCCGAGGCACCCGTCGTCGCCCCCGTCGACATGGCCGCGCCGGATCGCAATTTGCAATAACCTCAGATGAAATAGTTCTATCCAGGCTCCCGCCCCAACGCCAGCAGCAGTCTTTCAAACTCCGGCACGCTCAATGTCTCTGCCCGCCGCGCGGGGTCTATCCCCGCCTCATGCAGCAGCGTCTCGCCGCCCAGCCCGCGCAGCGCGCCCCGCAGCATTTTGCGGCGCTGGCCGAATGCCGCCGCCGTCAGAAGTCCCATTTTTTTAATCTTTGCCTGGCTGGGCTGGTTCGCCTTCGGCACCAGTCGCACCAGGGCCGAATCCACCTTGGGCGGCGGCGTGAAGGCGTTGGCCGGGACATGCATGCGAATCTCGGTCTCGCACAGCCACTGGGCCAGCACGGAGAGCCTGCCATAGGCCGGCATGCCAGGTTGCGCGCATATCCGCTGCGCCACCTCGAGCTGGAACATCAGCGTGAAGGCCTCAAACGCCCCGGCATTCTGTAGCCATTCCACGAGCAGCGCGGTCCCGATATTATAGGGCAGGTTGGCCACAACGGCGCGCGGCGGCGGCGCCAACGCGGCAACATCCACCCGCAGCGCATTTGCCTGCACGAGCGTCAACCGCCCCTGCGCCGCGGCAACGAGCCCGCCGAGCGCGGCAATCGCCCGCGCGTCCAGCTCAACCGCCGTCACATGCGTGGCGTTGCTTCCCAGAAGTACTCGGGTCAGCCCGCCCGGCCCGGGGCCGATCTCGATTACCTGCAACCCCTCCAGCGGCTCTGCGGCCCGGGCGATGGTGCCGAGCAGATCAGGGTCGAGCAAAAAATGCTGTCCCAGGGATTTATCAGGCTTCAGCCCATGCCGCGCGATAATTTCTCGCAAGGGAGGCAGATTTCGTATCGAATTTTCGGCCATACGGCTTGTTAGCCGAGCCTGCGGCGTGGCAACAGGGGGCGTGAGAGTAACCGCGCCATATCGGCCAATCGGAGGTTGGGTGCTGCAAGCGCCGCAGCGGCTGCGGGCGCTGGTGCGCGCCGATGAGCTCTGGCTGGCCATGCTCTCCGCCGTCGTCGGGTTTCTGGCGGGCCTTGGCGTGGTGGTCATCAACCTGATCTCTGAACTGCTACACCAAAGGCTGTTTGCCCTGCCGCTGGGCCAGGGGCTGTCTGAATCCGTGAATCTCTCGCCCTGGCGCGCCCTGGCGGTGCCGATGCTGGGCGGCCTGCTGCTGGGTGTCAGCATGTCGGTGCTCGCCCGCCTGCGCCCGCGCAACCTCGTGGACCCGGTGGAGGCAAACGCGCTCTATGGCGGCCGCGTATCGCTCAATGACAGCCTGATCGTCGCGGGCCAGACCGCCTGGTCGAATGGCGTCGGCGCCTCGGTGGGGATGGAGGCGGGCTACGCGCAATTCGGTGCCGCCGTCGCCTCCTGGCTCGGTCGCAGTTTCCGGCTGCGGCGCAACGACCTTCGGGTATTGGTGGGGGCGGGCACGGCGGCGGCCATCGGCGGCGCGTTCAACGCCCCGCTCTGCGGCGCCTTTTACGGCATCGAGCTGATCATCGGCGTCTATTCCATCGCCACATTGCCCTTCGTCGTCATCGCCTCGCTGGCGGGTACCCTCACGGTCCAGGTCATCGCGGGTGGCACGCCGCCCCTGGCCGTCACCCTGCCGCAGAGCGTGCCGAACGACGTCTATCTCCTCATCCTGGCGGAGGGCGTGCTCTGCGGCCTGGTGGGTATCGCCATCATGCGCGGCGTCACCATGATCGAGGGCGGATTCAGGCGCTCCAAAATCCCGCTCTGGATGCGCCCGGTGCTGGGCGGCATGGTCGTGGGCGTCCTGGGTTGGCTTACGCCAAAGGCGATGTCCTCGGGCCATTCCGCGCTGCACGCGGATGTGAATGTGGCCTATCCGTTTCTGCTGGTTTTAGGGTTTTTGCTGGCAAAATCAGTCGCCTCGGCTTTTTCAATCGGCTCGGGCTTTCGCGGCGGCCTGTTTTTTGCCTCGCTCTTTCTGGGCGCCTTGCTGGGTAAGGTCTTCGCCGGCGTCCTGGGGTTTCTGCCCTTCGTCACCCCGGTGCCGAGCGGTTTCTACGCCGTCGTCGGCATGAGCGGCCTGGCCGTCTCCATCGTCGGCGGCCCGATGACCATGACCTTCCTGGCCCTGGAGAGCACGCAGAACTTCGCCGTCACCATGGCCGTGCTGGCGGCTTCCATCATGTCCGCCATGACCACGCGTCGGCTGTTCGGCTATTCGTTTGCCACTTGGCGTTTTCACCTGCGCGGTGAGAATATCCGCAGCGCGGCGGATGTCGGCTGGATCCATTCACTCACCGTCGGGCGAATGATGCGCGATCCCGGCGTCATCGTGCAGCGCGGCATGAGCCTGGCGGCCTTACGCTCGGAGATGCCGCTGGGCTCGGTCCAGCGTGTCATCGTGACAGACGAGGAGTCCCGCTACGCGGGCGTGATCTACCCGGCTGAGGCCTTCATCGTCACCGGCCAGGGCCGGAACGTCGCGGATATCCTGCACCATGATGGCCATTTCCTCCTGCCCGCCATGACCATCAAGGAGGCGCTGGAGGCGTTCGAGGCCTCCGAGACCGACGCGCTGGCGGTGCTGGACGGGCTGGAGAGCCGTCGCGTCCTGGGCATCCTCACCGAGCAATATGCGCTGAAACGCTATAATGAGGAGCTGGAGCGCAGGCGGCGCGAGCTCTCGGGCGAGTAACATTCGTCTCGCCGCCCTTACGTTTGCTTAACACATCAATTTGTCTCATAAATAAAGCATTTAGCAAAAACTATCCGTCCCGCGCCAAGCTGATCATCACTTTGTGATCGGGTTTTTTAAGCCAATCTTCGTTTAGCGCTTGATTGTGCGAGAACGCATAAATAAACCCAAGGTGGATTATGTGTCATTCAAAGGGGTTTATATGAGCGCGTCACAATTAACGATCGGCGGAGCCTTTAATGGCACAACGGGGATCGTCTCTGTTCCCTCCGCCTTTGTAGGTGCCGTTTCAACCCCAGGTTCGATCAACAATCTCCTGCAGGATTATCTGAACAACCTCACCGGTGGCGTCACCACCGGCGCGGTGAGCTTCGAGAATAACGACGTTATGGGTGGCTTAAACCTCACCGTCCCTGGCACGGGCTCCACGGGCTTCGAGGAGTTCACCAACACGGACAGCGTAGGCGCCGTAACCTCCGGCTCCATCTCAGGCGGCGCTTACACCGTCTCCCCCAACGTGAATTACCTCGCGGTCGAGGCACCCGGTACGTTCAGCCTCGGCGGCGCTGCCTCCACCTCCTTCGCGCTTTTCGGCGCCAACAGCAATGTCAACTATTCCGTCTCCAACGCAGGCCCCAGCTCCATCTACGCCGCCGGCGGGACCGACACGGTGACGTTGCGCGATGATGGATCCGTCCCGCTGAACGACACGCTATTCAGCGCCGGTACGGATACGATGAACCTGTTTGGCGCGGGCAGCGTCACCGCGACCTCGACCCAGAACGCGAACGATTTTTATATGATCGATCAGACTAACGCGAGCATCACCGCCCAGGGCAACGCCACCGTCGCCTTGGGGTTCCTCTCCCAGAATTCCGGCGGCACGCTGGACTTCATCAATAATTCAACGGTCTCCGCCACCATCCACGCGAGCGTATTTTCCAACGGCACCACCGCGGCGAACAACGTCACCGCTTTCGGTGGCACCGGCGGCGGCTATTTCGACGGTGGGCAAAAAACCGGCTCGGTCTCTAACCTACTCGTCGGCGGCGCCGTGGGCAGCGTCTCGGTCGGCTCCACGGGCGTCATCACCCAGGTCTCGGCAGACAGCACCGCCGGTGCGGTCACCCTGGTCGGCGGCGGTGACGGCTCGATCCTGGATGCCCAGGGCGCGGCCCTGAATGAGCTTTTCGCGGGTTCAGGTAATGAGACGTTGATCGCGGCCTCCACCACCGGCGCCAACCTGTTCCAACTTGGGTTGAACTATCCCGGCCTCGGTCAGCCCTACAGCAATGGCGTGGTCTCAACGCAAGGTTCTGGCAGTCAGAATTTCTTCCTGGGCAATTCCAATGGTGCGTCGCTCTACGGCTCCACGGCTGCCAAGGCTTTGAATGCCTATTACGTCTACAGCGATGCAACGATCCAAGGCGGTACTTTTAACATCTTTAACTTTACCGACGTCACCGGCAACTCTACCGTTGGCTTCAGCGGTAGTGAAATACTCCTCACCAATGGTTCGGGTACTGCGGGCGGTTCGGCATCCATACAGGCGATCTATCAGGATCCAGCGGACACCATCTCAGGAACCGCTGGCTTCAACACCGTCATCCAGCTCAGTGATAACACTACCCTCAAACTGTATGGCGTTAGCGCGAGCAGCATTCATACCATCACGAACTCATCTGGCATAACTTTTATATTATAGGCACCTCCATACTAATCTGGAGATGCAACCCCCATCCCATCACCCCGGCGTAAAATTCATCGCCACGCCGTTGATGCAGTAGCGCCGTCCCGTCGGCGGCGGCCCGTCCTCGAACACATGGCCCAGGTGCCCCCCACACTGGCTGCAATGCGCCTCGATGCGGATCATCCCGTGCCCACGGTCGACCGACGTCCCAACCGCCCCCGGCACCGGGTCATTAAAACTTGGCCAGCCCGTCCCGCTCTCAAATTTTTTGCCCGAGACAAACAGAACCTGCCCACACCCGGCACAGGCGAAGCTCCCGGCGCGGTGTTCATGGTTCAGCGCGCAACTCCCCGGCCGCTCCGTGCCATGCCCGCGCAGCACGTCATACTGCTCAGGCGTCAGCAACGCCCGCCACTGCGCCTCGGTATGTGTCACGGGGAAAACAACTTCGGCGATCTCGGGCATAAAGCAACTCCTGTTTCTTGGCCCCCATATAGGGCGCGCCAGCTCACCATCCAATGCGCTTTTTGTAAAACCATCCATCCGTATTACATCGTCTCATGATCATCTTCGCCCCCATCACCGGGCGTGGCGGCGCGGTCACGGTGGTGCGGCTCTCGGGTCACGGCAGCCTCGCCATCGTGGCTTCCCTGGCGGGCGGCTTGCCATCCCCGCGCCATGCCACGCTGCGCCCGCTGCGCTGGCAGGGCAGGGTGCTGGACAACGCGCTCATCACCGTCTTCCCAGCCCCCGCCAGCTTCACCGGGGAGGACAGCGCGGAACTCTCGCTCCACGGCGGCCGCGCCGTGCTGGCGGCGCTCAGTTCGGCATTGGTCGCGCTTGGCGCCCGCCCGGCGGAACCGGGTGAATTCTCCCGCCGCGCCTTCATGAACGGCAAGCTCAGCCTCCTGGCGGCGGAGGCCATGGCGGACCTCATCGCGGCCGAGACGGAGGCGCAGCGCCGCATGGCCGTGGAGGGCGTGGACGCACTGCAAGCCGCCTGCACCGGCTGGCGGGAGTCCCTGCGCCAGTCCCTGGCAACGCAGGAGGCACTCATCGACTTCCCGGATGAAGACTTGCCCCCGGCGGTGGAGCGCGAACTCCTATCCCGCATCACCCACCTGCGAGACGACATGGCGGCGGCGCTCGCCCGTGCGTCCGCGGCGGTGCGCCTGCGGGAGGGGCTGGAGTTCGTTATCCTCGGGCCGCCGAACGCCGGCAAATCCACACTGTTGAACGCGCTGGCCAACGAGGATGTGGCGATCGTCTCCGAGGCCCCCGGCACCACGCGGGATGCGCTGGGCGTGCGGCTGGACTTCGCAGGCGTGCCCGTCCAACTCGTCGATACGGCAGGCCTGCGCCCATCGCAGGACGCTATCGAGGCCGAGGGTGTGCGCCGCGCCGGCGTCCGCGCCGCCCGGGCCGATTTCATCATCGCGCTCGCAGCCCCCGGCCAGAGCTTCGCCGCCACCCCGCCCGGGGTGGAGGTGCTGCGCGTCTCCACCAAGGCGGATCTCGGCGCCACCCCGCCCGGCCAGCTCGCGGTCTCAGCGCTGCACGGTCATGGGCTGGATACGCTGCGCGCCACCCTGGCTGGCATCGCGGCCCGCCTGACCGACACCAAATCCGCCGCCACCCTGGCGCGCCCGCGCCAGGTCGCCTGCGTGCGGGAGACAGCGGATTCCCTCACCCGCGCGCTGGCGATATCGGAGCCCGAGTTGCGCGGCGAGGAGCTGCGCAGCGCGGCCCAGGCGCTGGCGCGTCTCGTCGGCACCATCGGGGTGGAGGAGGTGCTGGACGCGGTATTCGCCGGCTTCTGCATCGGAAAATAACTGGAAAATCCCGCCACGCGCATTCTTCATCACATTGCCACGCCCACCCCTCATTTAGCTCTTGCACCCGGCGGGCTATGGCCTCATAAGCCCCCCCTCTTGGCCCAGGGGGGCACGGCGCGGTGCCGTGTTCTACAGGCTGTCTACTAGTTGAGGGGGTTCGAAATGAACGCACTTGCCCGACTGGGGATGGTCTCGGAGACTCCGAGCGAAAACCAGACGACATCGGTCTCCGTGGAGCCGGCTAAAGACTATTTCGTGGAACATGACGGCCAAAAATTCGCCGGCCGTCATCTCCTCATCGATCTCTGGGGTGCCAGCAACCTGGACAGTCCCGAGCTGATCGACAAAACCCTCTGCGCGGGCGCGCTGGAGGCGGGCGCCACCATCCTGCACAGCCATTTCCACCATTTCACGCCCAATGGCGGCGTCAGCGGCGTGGTGGTGCTGGCGGAGAGCCACATTTCCATCCACACTTGGCCGGAGCGCAATTTCGCGGCGTTGGATGTCTTCATGTGCGGCATCTGCGATCCGCACAAGGTCATCCCGTTCCTGCAAGCGGCGTTCGGCCCGGAATCGATCCAGATCGACGAGCAGCGCCGCGGTCTGGTGGCATAAATGACCGACACCTGGCTGAATGAGACGCTGTACCCGGACTGGGGCCAGCGCTTCCGGTTCACGCGCCAACTCGCCCGAGTCAAAAGCCCGTTCCAGGACATCGCGATGTTCGAGACGGAGAGCCACGGGCGCGTTTTAACGCTGGATGGCGTGATCCAGATCACCGAGCGTGATGAGTTCGTCTATCAGGAGATGCTCACCCATGTGCCCCTGCTGGCGCATGGCGCGGCAAAAAACGTGCTCATCATCGGTGCTGGGGACGGCGGGGTGCTGAAGCACGTGCTGATGCATAGTGGGGTGGAGCGCGCGGTAATGGCCGAGATCGACGGCGAGGTCATCCGCCTCTCGAAGGAGTTCCTGCCCGGCATCGGCGGCGACGCCTGGTCCGATCCGCGCGCCGAGGTCATCGTGGGGGACGGCATCGACTATGTCAAAAAAGCGCCGGACGCCGCCTTCGATGTCATCATCGTGGACTCAACGGACCCGATCGGCGTCGGCGAGGTGCTCTTCACCGATGAGTTCTACCGGCACGCGGCGCGCATCCTCTCGGCCAGCGGCGTCATCGTCAATCAATGCGGCGTGCCCTTCATGCAGGCCGATGAGCTGCGGGAGACCTCAATACGCCGCGCGCAATTTTTCCCGCACGTCACGGCCTATGTCGCGGCAGTGCCCACCTATGTCGGCGGCTACATGACGCTCGGCTGGGCCGGTAAAAATCCCGCGCTCACGCAACTGTCGCCGGAGATCATCGCGGCGCGCGCGCAGGCGGCGGGCATCGCAGGCAGGAGCGAATACTGGACGCCGCATGTGCACGTCGCCGCATTCTGGCTCCCGCCGTACATCGCGCGCCATCTGCCTGTTTGATCCCCGACTTTAATGGCGCAATATTTTCTTCCGAGTGGAAAGAGGCAGTAAAGTCCAGGTTCTACTCGGCCGCTCCACAACGACTGCGGTGGTCAGAGGGTCTGGCCATCGCGGAAACCATAGGCTTGAAACTCCCGTTTGGACTAGCCCTTGGACTAGAACGCACCGGCAATCCATTGATCCCTCTAAGTTTTATGGTAGTTCAATAGGTTATGATTGGACTGGCGGTGCTGTCAGTCTAAGGAACCTCTGCATAACATTATGATTCCCTGTTCGTTTTGAATTTTGTACACTACTCCTGCATGGGCAGGGGGCAGCATTGAAGCAGACGACATTTT
Organism: Pseudomonadota bacterium; assembly: GCA_021798575.1. Lineage (GTDB taxonomy): Bacteria > Pseudomonadota > Alphaproteobacteria > Acetobacterales > Acetobacteraceae > Acidocella. The sequence continues at coordinate 22,519 of JAJZGI010000046.1, forward strand.
CGACGGCTGGGTTTGATCGCTACGCG
>JAJZGI010000078.1 GCA_021798575.1 Pseudomonadota bacterium
ATTGATTTTCTACAAAAGTCACCAGGTGCAAAGCTCGACTTCATCAACAACTCAAACTCCGTGGCGACCGTCTTTGGCGGCAGCGCGGGGAGCGTCACGGCCTTTGGCGGAGCTGGCGGCGGCTATCTCCAAGGCGGAATGAACGGGAACAGTCTGCTGGTTGGTGGGGCAGGGGTCGTAACACTGATCGGCTCAGGCGTCGGCGATACGCTACAGGCAAATTCAGGCGCCGGGCAGAACGACCTATTCGCCCTGGCGGGTAATGAGACGCTGACCGCCAGCTCCGCCACCGGTTCCAATCTGTTCGCCGTCGATGCGAACGCCTATGGTCTCGTCTCCACGGCGGGCTCCGGCACGCAGTCGTTTTTTCTGGAGCAGAACAACAGCGAGACCACGACGATAACCGGCTCGGCCGCAGCCCGATTCAATATCTACAATGTTTTCGGCGATCCTACGGCAGGCGGCGGGAATTATTTTATCACAAACTTCGCCAACCCGGGGTCGATCATCTACCTCAAGGATAATAGCGATAATGCGCCCGGCGATGCCACGGTATCGTCGATCACCGCAGATCCAACCCTTGGCGCGGGGAGTACGCTCATCACGCTGAGCGATAACACAAAACTCCATCTGCTGGGGCTGCCCACAGGCTCGGTCTATCAGGGAATGAGCCCAAATGGAATAATCTACCTCTATTCCTGACCGGGCCTGCCGCACACCCCGACCTAATTCCGTCCCGGCGAAAGCGTAGCGCCAGGCGGCTGGTTCGGGTTCCCCACCACAAACATCTGATGCAGTATCTGCCCCACGCTCGGATCATACGGCCCACTGGTGCTCGCAGCCGTATCCACCGGCGCACCCACCGCACCGGCGGGAGTCGCCCCTGGCAAAATGTTCGAGGTGATGGACTCCGGCCCGAACAGATGGATGACGATCCCCGAAGGCGGTGGCGTCGGGTTCGGGTGCGCCTGCGCCAGGCCCGCTGGCAGCAGCGCTGCCAAAGCCCATAAAAACCTGTTTTTCAATCCATCTCTCCCATCGGTTCCCGCCCCGATCATCGCGCCAAAACGGCCCACGTCAACCCAGGTTTGAAAAACTCGCGCGCCCGGCAGAATCCTCCTATGCTGCGCCCATGAACATCCTCGCCCCCATGCCCGCCCGGCTGGCGATCGAGATCGTGTACGATTTCGTCTGCCCCTGGTGCTATCTGGGCGTCAAGCGCCTGGGCTTCCTGCTGGCGCGCCGGCAGGATCTGGGGGTGGAGCTCATCTGGCGGCCATTCCTGCTGAACCCGGACATGCCGCGCGGTGGCATGTCCAGGACAGACTACATGATCCGTAAATTCGGCGCGGAGGACCGGGCCCGCAGGCTCTACGCCTCAATCGCCGAGATCGGCGCGGCAGATGGTATCTGGTTCAACTTCCCCGCCATCCGCCACACGCCCAACAGCGTGGATGCGCACCGGCTGGTGCGCCACGCCGGGCACTCCGGTGCTGCGGATGCGCTGGTGGAGGACATCTTCAACGCCCATTTCATCGAAGGGGCGGACATCGGCAGCCACGCGGTGCTGACGCAGCTGGCAGCGGGGCGGGGGATGGACCGCCAGCAAGTGGCGGCGTTTCTGGCCTCCGGCCAGGGCGCCGAGTTCGTCCATGCGGAGAACCTCCACGCGCACCGGCTGGGCATCAACGGCGTGCCGTGCTTCCTCATCGACGGTGAGCACGCCATCGCCGGCGCGCAGGAGACCGAAGTTCTGGAGCGGCTGATCGAGCTGGCGTGCAGCACCGCGCGGGAACGCTAATTTTCAAACCCCGTATGCGACGTTACATCTTGCATAATTTCACATCCACCCTGATGTAACGTTGCATGAAAACCCTCCCCAGCCGCATCCTGCCCGCCCTCACGCTCCTCGCCATGCCGCTTCCTGCCTGGGCCGGCACCCCGCCAGCCGACCCCGGCAGCATCGTGACCATCCAGATCGAGAATGACGCACTCTCCATCCCGTCGACAGACGAGCTCTACACCGCGGGCCAGCGCCTGGGCTATGTCACTCCCACGGGGGACCTGCCGCAATTCCTCAGCCAGTTCGGCCAGCAGATCTTCGGGGCCGGCACGCAGCGGCTGGAATTCGACCTGCAACAGCAGATCTACACGCCGGTAAACACCCAGGCCTACGACCCAAACCCGCACGACCTGCCCTATTCCGCCCAGCTCGCGTTGCATGTCAGCCTGATCCAGGACACGGATACAACCCGCAGCATCGCGCAGGTGAGTGTGGGTGTGGTCGGGCCCGATGCGCTGGGCCAGAGCGTGCAGAATGGCTTCCACGAGATCATCGGGGACACGCCCAACCGCGGCTGGCGCTACCAGTTGCACAACGAGCCGACGCTGGATTTTCTGGGCGGCCGCATCTGGCGGGAAAACCTAGCCAGCTTTGATGATGGCAATTTCGGCCTGCAACTGCTGCCCCAGATAACCGCCCAAGCGGGCAACACGGAAATCTACGCGCAGGCGGGCGTTATCCTGCGTTTCGGCCAGGGGCTGGGCTCAGACTTCGGCCCGGCGCTCATCCAGCCAGGCATCACCGGCACCGATGCCTACACGCCGACCCGCCCCTTCGTCTGGTATATTTTCGGCGGGCTGGATGGCCGCGTGGTGGCGCATGATATCTTCATTCAGGGAAACACGTTCCAGTCGAGCCGCCATGTGCCGCTCACACCGTTGCAGGGCGATGCCGAAATCGGCGGCGCGATCATTCTGGATGGCTTCCGCCTCACGGCGACGGAGGTCTTCGAGACACCGCAATTCCACAACTCCGCGCCCGCCTTCCAGTATGGTTCGGTCGCCATCTCCGCGCGATTCTGATCCTCACGCCGGTTGCGGCGTGCCCGCCCGGCGTGGCACAGTCACCCGCATGGACAGACGCATGCTTCTCATCGCCGCCCCGCTCACCCTGGCCCTGCCAAAGCTGGCGCGGGCGGCTGATTTTCCCAATTTCCTGGCGCATCTGCGGGCCCGCGCGGCGGCGGATGGCATCCCCGAATCGGTGATCTCAGAAACCACCGGGAACCTCACACCCAATGCGCGCGTTTTGAAGCTGGACGCTCACCAGCCGGAATTCACGGAAACCTGGGCGACCTATTCGTCTAACGTGCTCAATCCGGTGCGCATCCAGGCCGGGGTAGCCACATTCTCCGCGCATGAGAGCCTGCTGGCAGAGGTGACGAGCCGGTTCGGCGTCTCCGCCCAGCCGCTGCTCGGCATCTGGGGCATCGAGACCAACTATGGCGCCACCCAGGGCGACTTCAACGTCATCGATGCGCTCACCACCCTGGCTTGGAGCCGGGACAATTCGTTTTTCGCGGGCCAGGTTATCTCCGCCATGCGCATCGTCGCCAACGGCGATGCGCCCGCGCGCACGCTTATCGGCTCCTACGCAGGGGCGATGGGCCAGCCGCAGTTCATGCCCAGCGAGTATCTGAGCACCGCCATCGCCTTCAACGGCTCCGGCCGGGCGGACATCTGGCATTCAGACGCGGACACGCTGGCCTCGATGGCCAATTACCTCGCCAAGGCGGGCTGGCGGCCCGGCGCTCCATCGTCCGAGCCAGTGCTGGTGCCCGCATCGCTGGATACGGCGGCGACCGGGCGGGCCTATGTACACAGCCTGGATTTCTGGCTTGCCCAGGGCGTGCAACGGCTGCCCGGCGCGGTTCCACTCCCCGGTGACACGCACGCCGCACTGCTGCTGCCCGATGGCGTGCAGGGTGAGGCATTCCTGGTTTACCATAATTTCCACGTCATCCGGCGCTATAACGCGTCGGACTATTACGCCCTGGCGGTCGGCGCGCTCGGCCGCATGGTGGTCGCGGCGTGATGCTCCACCGCTATATTCTGGCCATCCTGGCAGCGCTCTCCGGCTGCGCCTATCCGCCCGCCCTGCCGCCAAAAACGGTCAGCTTCACCATCGGCAACCCGTATGAGGCCGGAGGCGAATGGCAATATCCACGCCAGTTCAACCATTACGACACCACCGGCCTGGCCACGATCATCACGGACAACACAGCGCGCTACACGGCGGATAACGAGACCTACAGCCCTCATGCGCTCAGCGCCGCGAGCCCCGTGCTGCCGCTCCCCTCGATCCTGCGCATCACCAATCTGGTGAACGGCGAGTCCCTGACCGTGCGGGTGAACGACCGTGGCCCCTATGTTCCGGGCCGGGTGATCGCGGTGACCCCGCGCGTCGCGCGATTGCTCAATTTCCCCACAGGCGGCGTGGTCGAGGTCGCGGTGCATATGGAGGCAGCGCGCACCGCGGCGCTGGATGCCGCGCTGGGCGCCGGGCCGCAGCTCACCGCCGCACCGGTGGCGGGTGTCACATCGCAGAGCCTGGGGCCACCCGGCAGCGGCCCCGGCGCGGTGCAGAGCATGGGCTCCGGCCCCAGCGCCAGCACCACCGCACCCGCCGTGCAGCTCTCCGGCACGGTACGCAGCGGGGTCCCGGCACCGGGGCCATTATTCGTACAAATCCCCGGTTTTGGCCGCGAATCAGACGCCTATGAGATGATGCAGCGCCTGGGCGGCATTCCCGCGCGCGTGGTGCCGGTCACCACGCAGGACCGTACGCTCTACGCGGTGAACGCCGGGCCGTATCATTCCGTGGCGGACGCGGACGCCGCCTTGCAGCAGATCCTGAGCCTCGGCATTACCGACCCCGCGATCATCGTCCGGTGAACGCGGGGCAGGGGCTGTTCATCACGCTGGAGGGCGGGGAGGGGGCAGGCAAATCCACCGCCGCCGCCGGGCTGGCCTCGCTGTTGGCTGAAGGTGGGGGCCAGGTGGTCCAAACCCGCGAGCCAGGCGGCACGCCGGGCGCTGAGGCGATCCGCGCGCTGCTGCTTGATGCACGCGTCAGCCTGACCCCCATGGCGCAGACCCTACTGCATTTTGCCGCCCGGGCCGAGCATGTGGAGGCGGTGATCCGCCCGGCGCTGGCCCGCGGCGCGATCGTCATCTGCGACCGCTACACGGACTCCACCATGGCCTACCAGGCCTACGGCCAGGGGGTGGACAAAACCGCCATCGCCGATCTCAGCCGCCTGATCAACCTAACACCGGACCTCACTTTCATTCTTGAAGTTCCTATTTCTGTAGCATTTAATCGTCTTAAAATGCGCGGCCTCGGCCCTGACCGCTACGAGCGCATGGGGCCGGATTTCATGGCGCGTGTGGCGCAGGGTTTCCGCGCCATCGCCGCCGCCGAGCCCGCCCGTTGCGTGCTGGTGGATGCCTCCCAGCCCGCCGCCGCGGTAGTCGCCAGCCTGCGCCAAACCATCGCCGAGCGCCTCGGGCGA
>JAJZGI010000047.1 GCA_021798575.1 Pseudomonadota bacterium
CCAGCTTGGCACGGTCCTTGGCAGTGACTTTAACTTGAATACCATCGAGCATGCCCCAGAATCGCATCTCAGACGCAAAATGGGAATCCTAAATTGGACTCAAATGTATGATTTTATCCACTAGCTGCTGGTGGTGATAGGCGCCATTGAAGATCACCTGGCGCTCAGCCGCGGGCAGCCGCGCCTCCTCGGCCAGGAAGGATTCTATTTCCTGCCGGCGTTCGGGCGTCGCGAACTGAATGTTATCGCCGTTGATCTCGACCACGAAGTCGGTAAAGCCGTCGGCCCGCAGCAGCGCCACGGCGGCCAGGAGTATATGCAGCCCCTTGGCATCCACCAGCTGGCCGAAAAAGCCGAATCGGTTGCGCCGCCCGGGCGCCGTTGCGGGCATGGTGCGGTGGGTCCCCTGACCATTGGTGACATGCACGAATTTATCAGCGGGCAGGCCCCAACTGGTGAATTGTTCGACCATGAAGCGGCTGGGTGTGGTGATGACATCGACCGATTCAAGATGTGTTTTCATCCACATCTCGCGCATGAAATAGTGCTCGGGCGGGTGCTCGGGCAGGCATTGGTGGCAACGCACGGCGGAGGCGCGAGTGCAGAGGGATTGGTCCACCCGGCGTACCATATGGCCGTTGGCCGCGCAGATGGTAAGGAATTCATGCGCCGTGAAGATGATTTTCACGCTGGGCAATACTCGCCGCGTCAGCGTGAGATAATCGATCCCGAAGGTCATGAAATGGTGGAAATGCACGATATCAGGCTGGATGAGGCGCAGAAACTCGATGAAGGATTCGGCCAGCGCGACGTTCGGCGTTTTTTCCCATGTGTAGTCATACTCCTGGGTCAGGAACAAAAACTCAGCAGGCCGGCCGTCGAACCCGGTGATGCGGGCGCCGGATTTGTACAGAGCCGGGCTCGTATGGTCGATGGAGGCGAGCAATGTCGCCTCGACGCCCGGCGTGGCGCGCAGGCCCTGGAACAGCTCATGGGCGATCTGCTGCTCGCCACCGCGCACGAGCTCCGGATGATACAGGCTGATGAGCAGGACCTTCATGCGCGCGCGGCCACCGTGAGGCCGGGATGGTCCGGCGCCGGGCCGAGCAAGCCGTTCGTTATTTGGTTGCCCCAATATTTGGTAAACAGCCAGCGGTTAACCGCCGAGCCACCCTCATGTTGCGCCTGCCGAGCTGAGCCTTTGCCCTCCAGGTGCCAGAGTTTGATGTCCTGCATCCAGGCGGGCTGGCCCGCATGGATGCTTCGCAGGCATAGATCGGCGTCCTCATAATGGCCGAAGATATAATCCGGGCTGAAGCCACCCAACTTCTCGAACCAGGTTTTTTGCGTTGAGATGAACGCGCCGGTGATGGCGGGCACGGGCCGGGCTTGCAGGAAGCACGCGGTGTCCGGCGGCGCGCCCTTGCCGTAATGTTCCACCCGTAGCACCTGCGTCTGGCCTGTCCCGCCCGGGCTGAAATTAGGGGCGGTATCCGCGCAGAAATACATGCCCGCGTGCATGAGCGAGCCATCGTCGTAATATAGCGGCGCCCCGAACAAAGCGGTCTGCGCTGCGGGCAGGGATTCCACCAGCTCGCTGTGCTTGCGCACCAGTGCGGGCTCGCGGGGGAACACATCCGGGTTCATGATGATCAGCCGTTCGCTATTGGCATATTGCGCGGCGAAATTATTGGCGGCGCCGAATCCGGCATTGGCGTTCAGGCAGATTACGGTCATGTCGATCCCGTAGATATGCGTGCAGATCCGCGCCTCCTTCAACAGCGGCTCGGCGGTCTCGGGGCTGTTGCAGATATAGATGAATTCATAGTCTTCCATTCCCGGCTGACGCGAGAACAGCGCGTTCTGCAGGAACATATATTCGGGCTTGCCGTAGAGACAGACGATAAAGGAGCCCAGATAGTGCCGCCCGCTGCGGCCAAAACGCTCTATATATGGCGCCTGGAGCGCGCGCTGGCTGAGTGTTTTACTGAAATTCACCAGCTGCGCACCGATGCTGGTTTCAATGGCGGTGACCTGGGCGAAATAGGCGTTGCCGAAGTGCGGCGCGGTGGCGAGATGTTCCAGTGCGGCTTTGCGCATCTCGAGGTCACCGATATTCTCGGCGACCAGCATGACGTTGACCTCCTGGCCGGAGAAGAATCGCAGGAGGGCGTTGCAGGCGCTCCCCTGGAGTTGGCATGCGGCATACAGAAAGCCCCAGAGCCCATAGGTGTACGCCGCGCCGGTGGCGAGTGCGGCCTCGGCATCGGGCCGGCGCACCCGCGCCAGGGCTGCGCCGTCCAGCGCGACCGACCAGCCTGCGAAATAGAGTTCGATGCAGTCCAGCGGGTCTTGCGCGTCATTCACCCAGCCGACGACTAGAATCGCCCCCGAGGCGGAGATTTTGACCGAATCGATCGCGCAGGCGGGTGGTTTGACGTGCTCGCGCGTCTTGTGCGGATTGGCGGAGACGCTGACGCGCCCGCGCTGCATGGCGGCTGGCAGGAACGGGCGGCCTTCGGCGCGCCCGTAGCGCTCAAAATGCTCACGCCCGGATGAAAAACTGCCCGCAGCCATGGCCAGACGGACATCCGGGTTGAGCCGCAGGTAGAGCTCCTCGTTAAAATGCTTGGTGGCTTCGGGTTGCGGTGTGGGCGCAGTTGTCGGCTCGTTGGTTTTACGCATCATCGCCTATCCAAAGCAGGCATCAGGACAAACCCAGGTGCGGGCAAAGCGAGGCTAATGGCAACCGCCTGTCGATACAAGCGCAGGGGGCTTGCTCAATGCTTGCTGGGGGCTTTGATCGCGTTCAGATAGCCACCGATGTTCCCGGCGTTCTGAAACGTGAGGGCGCAGGGCACCAGGCTGCCGAACTGCACGGTATAGTGCGTGTTTTGCAACAGCAGATGCGGGCCGTGCGGGTGCAGCGCCACAGTTTGCCCGGCGGGGATGGCGAGGTTGACCAGCGGCTTGCCATCTGCGCCGACGAGCAAAGTGGCAGTTGCCAGTGGGCAGGACCACGCGAGTAGCACATCGGCGCTGCTGCCGGTATTATGGATCTGCAGGAAGCCCTGCGTGGCCTGGCCGATTTTTGCGGTCTGCCAGACCGCGCCGTGGTCCAAGGTGATGTTCACCCCGGCGTGCGCGGGATGGGGCAGCGCCAGAGCCGCCAGCAAAGCAGGGATGATAAATTTTTTCATGCCGAATTCTCATATTTTTCGAGTTGCCAAGCGGTGGGTTCGCCTGCCGCCAGATCATACCAGTTGGCGACCAGCGGATGTTGGCGCACGGCGGCGCAATAGGCCAGCGCCCGCGGGCCCAGCGGCGGCTGGTAGGTGAGCATCCGTGTCACCACCGGCGCGAACATGGCGTCCGCCGCGGTGAAGCCCGCGCCGAAGAGATAGGGCCCCGATGCGCCGAAACCGGCCTGGGTATTCCCCCAGATCGCCTCGATCCGGGCGATATCGGCGAGGCTCCCGGCGTTCTGGCCCAGCCCCGGTGCGCTGCGGCCGAGGTTCATCTGCATGGATGTGCGCAGTGCGGTAAAGCCCGCGTGCATTTCCGCCGAGATGGCTCTGGCGTGGGTCCGCGCGAGGCGCTCGGCAGGCCAGAGTAATGGTTGGATCTCGGCGCAATACTCCGCGATTGCCAGGCTCTCCCACACGCGGGCCTGGCCGTGCTCAAGATACGGCACCATGCCGTTGGGCGAGATGGTTTTCAGCGCCGGGGTGTTGCCGCCCGCCAGCGGAATGACGATCTCCTCGACTTCCAGCCCGGCCAGCCGGACCATCAGCCAGCCGCGCAGGGACCATGAGGAATAACGCCGTGTGCCGATGAAGAGCCGTCCTGCCATGCCGATGTCTCCGCCTATATTGGGCGGCGTACCATATCCGTGGCTATTTCGGAACCGGTTGCATAGTCTCCGGCGCGGCAGGCGGCGCAGAAACCCAGCACATCGCGCAGCACCGGCGCGCGCCAGGCGAGATAAGGCAGCATGGCGAGCAGAATACCGGTATGCCCGAGGCTGGGGTAGATTTTGGTTTCCACCACCGCGCCCAGGTGGCGCAGCCGGGCCGCCAGCGCGGTGGTGTTACGCGGCAGCACGGTGCGGTCCGCTGCGCCGGCGGTGAGGAACATGGGTGCGGCGGCGGGGTGCGCATGGGTGATTGGCTGGGTTGATCGCAGATCGTCCGGGCCTGAGAAGATGGTTTTGATCACCGGGTCTTTCAGCGGCAGGAAATCATAGGGCCCGGCTAATCCGATGACACCGCACAAAGCGGGGGCGTCAGGCGCCAGTGCGGCCATGACAGCATTATAGGCGCCGGCCGAATGGCCCATGACGAACAGCGCCTCGCCCGAGCCGCCAAAATGCTGGACCTGCTCGCGCACGAACCAGATGGCGCGGGTGCTGTCCTCGACAAAGCCGGGAAAGCGGGTCTGCGGGTAGATCCGGTAGTCCGCCACCGCGACGACATAACCATGTGCAGCCAGCAGCGTGGCAATGAACCGATAGTCCCCGCGCGCGCCGGTCTGCCAGGAGCCGCCGTAGAAAAACACGATCACGGGGGCGGATGACAGGCCGACGGGGCTGTAGATATCCATGGCCTGGCGCGGATGCTCGCCGTAGGCGATGGCGCGGGCGATGTGCAGCCCGCGCACGCTGACGCTTCGGTTCAATAGATCGATTGGACGAGGCAGGCGCATAAAACTGATATAAGCGGAGGAATATCAGGAGCAAGTTAAAATCAGGGTATTGGGGCGGGGCGGTGGACCATGCTAACGCGGGCCATGACGCAGGATTTATCACGCGAATGGGCTGGATTCCCGCTTCGGGCACCTCTGGTGATGGGAATTTTGAACGTCACGCCGGATTCGTTTTCCGACGGCGGCAAGTTCGCTCAAGCTGGTGTGGCGATTGCGGCGGGTATCGCCATGGCGCAGGCCGGGGCGGATATCATTGATGTGGGCGGTGAGAGCACCCGGCCGCAGGCGGCGGTGGTGTCGCCCGCCGAGGAGATCGCGCGGGTGTGTCCGGTGATCTCGGCGCTGGTGGCGCGTGGTATTGTGGTCAGCGCCGATACACGCAACGCCGCCACCATGGCGGCGGCGCTCGATGCCGGGGCGAAAATCATCAATGACGTCTCGGCGCTGCGCCATGATGCGGGTGCTGCCGTGCTCCTGGCCGCGCGGGCCTGCCCGGTCGTGCTCATGCATATGCGGGGCACACCCGCCACCATGGACAGCATGGCGCGGTATCAGGACGTGGGCCTGGAGGTGCTGGCGGAGCTGCGCGGGCTACGCGACGCAGCGCTGACGGCGGGTATTCGCGCGGATAACATCGCAATCGACCCGGGTTTCGGCTTCGCCAAGCTGGGTGGACAGAATTTAGCGCTCCTGCAGGAGATATCCCGGTTGAGCCACCTTGGGCATCCGCTGCTCGTCGGCCTCTCGCGCAAGCGGTTCATTGGCACGGCGGGCGGGGAGCCGGATGCGCAAAAACGCCTACCCGGGTCGCTCGCCGCCGGGCTTTATGCGTTGGCGCAAGGGGCGCATATATTGCGGGTGCATGATGTGCCGGAGACGGTGCAGGCCGTGCGGGTGTGGCAGAGCTTGGTGGGAGCAGATGGAACAAACTAAACGCCGGCTGTTCGGCACGGATGGTATTCGTGGCACCGCGAATGCCGCACCGATGACCGCTGAGATCGCGCTGAAGCTCGGCCAGGCCGCCGGGCTGTTGTTCACCCGCGGCTCGCATCGGCACCGTGTCATCATCGGTAAGGACACGCGGCTCTCGGGCTATATGCTGGAGCCAGCGCTCACCGCCGGGTTCATCAGCGCCGGGATGAACGTGACGCTGGCCGGGCCGCTGCCAACCCCGGCGATCGCCATGCTCACGCGCTCGCTGCGGCTGGACCTTGGCGTGGTGATCTCGGCCTCGCACAACCCCTATGAGGATAACGGGATCAAACTGTTCGGCCCGGATGGCGCCAAGCTCTCCGATGAGACCGAGGCCGAGATCGAGGCGCTGATGGCGCAGGACCTCTCCGGGCGACTGGCGGCGTCTGACAGACTGGGCCGGGCCTCGCGCCTGGTGGACGCCGCCGGGCGCTATATCGAGGCGGCGAAATCCTCGCTGGAACGCGGGCTACGGTTGGATGGCCTGCGGATCGTGCTCGACTGCGCGCATGGCGCGGCCTACCGGGTGGCACCCGCCGCGCTCTATGAGCTGGGGGCGGATGTCATCTCGATCGGTGTGGAGCCGGATGGGTTTAATATTAATCGCGAGGTGGGTTCGACCGTCCCCCGCAACCTCTGCGCGGCGGTGCTGGAGCACGGCGCGGATATCGGCATCGCGCTGGACGGCGACGCCGACCGGGTGATTCTAGCCGATGAGCGGGGCGAGATCATCGATGGCGACCAGATCCTCGGGCTGATTGCCCAGAGTATGCAGGCGGGCGGCCAGCTGTGCGGCGGCGGGATCGTCGCGACGGTGATGTCCAATCTCGGGCTGGAGCGGTTTCTGGCCGGGCTGGGGCTGAGCCTGCAACGCACCCAGGTGGGGGACCGCTATGTCGCCGAGGCGATGCGCGCCAGCCAGAAGAACCTCGGCGGTGAACAATCCGGCCATGTCATCCTCTCGGACTTTGCCACCACAGGGGACGGGCTGGTGGCGGCGCTGCAAGTGTTGGCGGTGCTGGTGCGCAGCGGCAAGCGCGCCTCGCAGACCTGCAGGGTGTTCACGCCGCTGCCGCAGCTGCTGCGCAATGTTCGCTATGCCGGGGCTTCGCCGCTGTGCCTGCCGCATGTGCAGGAGGCGGTGGCCACGGCAGCGGCCAAGCTGCAGGATACCGGTCGGGTGTTGATCCGCGCCTCGGGCACGGAGCCGCTGATCCGCGTGATGGCCGAGGGTGAGGATGCGCAGTTGATCGCCCAGATTGTCGAGGTGCTCTGCGGCACCATCGCCCAGGCGACGCTGCGGGCGGCGGAATGATGTTCCGGGTTTTGGCTATCGCAGGGTCGGATTCAGGCGGCGGCGCGGGGATCGAGGCGGATATCAAAACCATCTCGGCGCTCGGCGGCTACGCCTGCACCGCCATCACTGCGGTGACCGCGCAGAATACCCTGGGTGTCGCCGGGGTGCATGCCCTGCCGGCGGATTTTGTCCGCCTTAGCATCACGACCGTGCTGGCGGATATCGGCGCGGATGCGATCAAGCTCGGCATGTTGAGCAATGAGGCGATCATCCGCGCCGTCGCGGGCTGCCTGCCCGCGGCGGTGCCGATGGTGCTGGATCCGGTGATGGTGGCGACCTCCGGCGCGGTTCTGCTGCCCGATGCGGCGGTGGACGCGCTGCTCAACTGCCTGCTGCCGCGCGCCGCGATCGTGACGCCCAACCTGCCGGAGGCAGCGAAGCTGACGGGGCTGCCGGTGGAGAGCCCTGCCCAGCGCATCGCCGTGGGCCAAGCGCTATTGGCCATGGGCGCGCAGGCCGTGCTGATGAAGGGCGGCCACGGCGATGAGCAGATGCTGACGGATTACCTGATTACGGCCCAAGGCGTGGAGGAGGTCACCCTGCCGCGGCTACGAACCCGCCATACCCACGGCACGGGCTGCACGCTGGCATCGGCCATCGCCACTGGGCTGGCGCAGGGCATGGCGCTGCACGCGGCGGTGCTGCGGGCACGGCATTATCTGCAAGAGGCGATCCGCACCGCGCCGGGCTTTGGCGCGGGGCATGGGCCGGTTAACCACTTGGTGGTCATGCCATAAAAAACCCCGGGACAATGCCCGGGGTTTCCGTAGTTTTGGCGAGGAATATGGATCAGAAATCCATATCGCCCATGCCACCCATTCCGCCCATGCCGCCACCCGGCATACCGCCAGCGGCTTTCTTCTCAGGGCGTTCCACCACACCGGCTTCGGTGGTGATGATCAGCGCCGCCACGGAGGCTGCATCCTGCAAGGCGGTACGCACGACCTTGGTCGGGTCGATGATACCGGCTTTCACCATGTCCTTGAACTCGCCGGACTGCGCGTCGAAGCCATAGGAATAGTCATCCTTGTCGAGCACCTTACCGGCGATCACCGCGCCATCCTCACCGGCGTTCTCGGCAATCTGACGCAGTGGCACCTGGATCGCCTTGCGGACGATGTCGATGCCGACGCGCTGGTCTTCGTTCTCGAACTTCAGCTTGGCGAGGATGAGCGAGGCGCGGGCCAGGGCGATACCGCCGCCGGGCACGATACCCTCCTCAACCGCCGCGCGGGTGGCGTGCAGCGCGTCGTCCACACGGTCCTTGCGCTCCTTCACCTCAACCTCAGAGGCCCCGCCGACGCGGATGACGGCGACACCACCGGCCAGCTTGGCCAGCCGCTCCTGCAGCTTCTCACGGTCGTAGTCGGAGGTGGTCTCTTCGATCTGCGCGCGGATCTGCGCCACGCGGCCGGAGATGTCGGCTTTCTTGCCCGCACCTTCGATGATCGTGGTGTTTTCCTTCTCGATGAGGATTTTTTTAGCCTTGCCGAGCATGGCGAGCGTCACGGTCTCCAGCTTGATCCCAAGGTCTTCGGAGATCACCTGACCGCCGGTCAGCACCGCGATATCCTCCAGGATCGCCTTGCGGCGGTCGCCGAAGCCAGGCGCCTTCACGGCGGCGATCTTGAGTCCGCCGCGCAGCTTGTTCACCACCAGGGTGGCGAGCGCCTCGCCCTCGACATCCTCAGCGATGATGAGCAGCGGCTTGCCGGTCTGCACGATTGCCTCGAGCAGCGGCAGCATTGGCTGGAGGCCGGAGAGCTTCTTCTCGAAGATCAGGATATAGGGGCTGTCCAGATCGGCGATCATCTTCTCGGGGTTGGTGATGAAGTAGGGGGAGACATAGCCACGGTCGAACTGCATACCCTCGACCACGTCCAGCTCGGTCTGGATGCCCTTGGCCTCCTCAACCGTGATGACGCCCTCATTGCCGACCTTCTGCATGGCCTTGGAGATCATCTCGCCGATCTCGGTCTCGCCATTGGCAGAGATGGTGCCAACCTGCGCGGTCTCAGCCGGGGTGGTGATTTTTTTGGAGCGCTTCTTGAGCTCCTCGGTCACGGCCAGCACGGCCTTGTCGATCCCGCGGCGCAGGTCCATCGGATTCAGGCCGGCGGCGACCGCCTTCACGCCCTCACGAACGATGGACTGGGCCAGCACTGTGGCGGTGGTGGTGCCGTCGCCCGCGAGGTCATTGGTCTTGCTCGCGACTTCACGGATGAGTTGCGCGCCGAGATTCTCGAACTTATCGGACAGTTCGATTTCCTTGGCGACGGTCACGCCATCCTTGGTGATGCGCGGGGCACCGAAGGATTTCTCGATGACCACGTTACGGCCCTTGGGGCCAAGCGTGACTTTAACGGCGTTAGCGAGAATATCGACACCGCGCAGAATGCGGTCGCGGGCATCGGGCCCGAAGCGTACGTCTTTGGCAGCCATGTTGGTGCTCCTGTGAAATGGGTTACTCGTCCTGGTTCAGGCGCGGCATTGCCGCTCATCCGCCGGGACGCCGGGTTGATGGATTAAGCGGCTTTTTTCTTGGAAGCCGTGGTCTTGATGATGCCGAGGATGTCGGATTCCTTCATGATCAACAAATCTTCGCCGTTGATCTTCACCTCGGTACCGGACCATTTGCCGAACAGCACGCGGTCACCGGCCTTCACGTCCAGCGGCACGAGCGCGCCGGCCTCATTGCGGGCGCCGGGGCCAGCGGCGACGATCTCGCCTTCCATCGGCTTTTCCTTGGCGGTATCGGGAATGATGATGCCGCCCTTGGTCTTCTCCTCGGCATCCAGCCGGCGGACGACGACGCGGTCGTGCAGTGGGACAAAATCTGTCATCTGGGTCGCTCCTAAACGATGAGTCTTAAAAGCCTTACAACCCGCCCGGCCCGGCACGCGGCACCGCGGTTGCTAGCACTCCCTTAAAGGGAGTGCCAAAGACCTAGCGAGCGCAGACGCAAAAGTCAAGAACGGCAGCGCTCCGCTACGTTGAGTGCCAACTTGCTGGTATCATTCATTTTTACCTTGCCTGACCGGGGTATTGTTATGGCAGATTTATAAAACCGGGAGGTGTGACACAACCGTAATGGAGTGATGGACCATGAGCCTTGCCATGCAGATGAAGCACTACCGCCTCACCACCGCTGAGATCCTCTACCATATGCCCGACCACCCGGCGGTGCTCCAGAGCTACATCTGGCAGAATCTGGACCTCGCGCCGAAATTCCCGGAGCTACAAAAATTCCTGGATTTCTGGACCCGCAGCCTGGATGGTAGATTGCATTCCGTGCGGGTGGGCGCGGCGAAGCTCATCACCCCGCCGACATGGCACGCCCGGGAGATCTTCACGCTGCATTAGATCAATATTGGTCTGAATCGTATCGGCAGATTCAAACTAATCACATGAAATTACTCGCTAAAAAGGATAGAGTGCGTGCATGATAACGCAAAGCACTCTGAACCTAATGCGTCCAATTTTCCTTGCGGTCGGCGCGGAAATTATCCGCATAGGCCTTCGGCTTTTTTAACCGCGGCGGGGGGATCAGTAGATCGTACGGAATGGCCTGGGACTCCGCATAGGCCAATGCCGCCTCGCGCGTCTCGAAGCTCAGGCGGATCTGCCCGCGCATGTCGTCGCTGCCGGTCCACCCCATCAGCGGATCGCTGAATTTCGCCGTCTCCGGCTCATATTCCAGGATCCAGCGGTGCGTACTGGCGGTCCCGGATGGCATCGCCGACTTAGGTGACAGGAAGATACGTGCCCGCATGATGTTTATCCTCTTTGATGGTCGGGGCGCCCGGATTCGAACCGGGGGCCTCTTGTACCCAAAACAAGCGCGCTACCAGGCTGCGCCACGCCCCGAACCCGGGCGGATCTAGCCCCCGTCCAGGGGCTTGGCAATGACCTTGTCGCCCACGTTGATGTCGTCCGTCGCGGTGAGGCCGCCCTGTAATTCCAGCGTCGCCAGCACCGGCACGCCGCTTGAGATGGTGCTGAGGCTGTAGGGCACGGTGTTCTGGGCGATGGCCTTGATGGTGCCATCGGCGCCGATGAACAGCATATCCTCCGGTACCGGGCAGTTTTCCATCCACATCTCAGCCACCTGTGGCCGCGGCCAGACGAACAGCATCCCTGCATTGGCGGGAATGGAGGTGCGGAACATCTCACCCGTATCCTGCTGCTGTTGGGTGACCGGAAGCTCGACCGTGAAATGATAGGTCTTGCCGTTATCGGCGACGATGCGCAGCGAGGTGGTGGGCAGCTTGGCTTGCGGCCCGGTGGGCGTGGAGAGCTGTTGCGCCTGTACCGGGCCTGCCAGCAGTGCGGCCGCCACAAAACCGGATGCAAAAATCTTCATAGCGTCCCCTTGCGTTGCCCGGCTAGTCTATCATGCGTCGGGCGGGTTCGTCACGCCTGCGCCATCGCCCGGCATGGACAAGCGCTTGCGCGCCTGTAATCAGTTTTGTGTGCGCCAGAGAATACTCCCCATGCCTCTCGTCGGGCTGTTGTTTTTCATCGCCGTGCTGGTCACGCGGCTAGGGATTCTGACCCGCTCGGTGCTGGACTGGGACGAGAGCCTGTATTTTTTGATGGCGAGCCGGTGGCGCGCCGGGCATCTGCCCTACACGGTGATCTGGGATAACAAGCCGGTGGGTATCTATGCCATCTTCGCGCTGTTCCAGATGGTCTTCGGCCAGGATATTTTCAGCATGCGCTTCGCCACGGTGTGCTTCATCGCGGTGCTGGCCCTGGCGGTGTTCAGAATCACGGAGATCATCACTCTCAACCGCGCGGCCGCCTGGGTGGCGGGTGGAGCGCTGGTGCTGTGCTCCATGAGCAACGATGGCCTGTCCGCCAACACGGAGCTTTTTATGGCCTGCTTCACGGCGCTGGCCATCTGGCTCGTGCTGCTCAGTGAGCGGGGGATGCTGGCGGGCGTACTGCTGGGCTGCGCCTTCATGGTCAAATACGTGGCGATGTTCGAAGCGCCGGCGGTGTTCTTTTTGTATCTGTGGCGGCGGCGGCGCGTTTGGCCGGGGGTGCGGATGGTGCTGGGCGCGGCGCTGCCCCTGGCCCTGGTGGTGGCGTGCTATGCGCTGGCCGGTAGGTTCCCGGTCTGGCTGGACGACAGCGTGCTCTCCAACTTCCGGCGGATCGACGCGCATATCGGGCCGGGTGCGCTGGAATATGCGCTGCACACGCAACTGCAACGCTGGGGCACGCTCTATGCCGGAGCGGCGGCGCTACTGCTCGCCGCTTGCATCCGGCGTGGCTGGCGCGAGATTTTTCTGGCGGGCTGGCTGCTGGGTGGGCTGGTGGGTGTCGAGATCGCGAAATCGTTCTATGACCATTATTTTTTGCAGATTCTGCCTGTGCTGTGCGTGATTCTTGGCTATTGGTTCGCGAAATTGCCGCGCCGCCCGCTGCTGCAAGCCGGTTTTGTGCTGGCGATGCTGGCGCTGCCCGCCATGGCCGCCAAAACCGCCCTGCGCGATGCGACCGGGCGGGACGTGACGCGGCAGGTGGGGCTGGAGTTGCGCGCACAGCATCCGGCGAGCCTGTATATATTTGACAGCCAGCCGATCATCTACGCGCTGGCGGGCGTGAACCCGCCGACCCGCTATGTGTTGCCCTCCGAGCTGACCGGGATGTCCCTGCCTGCGGTGGCGGGGGTGAACCCGCAGGCCGAGGTGGCGGGGATTCTGGCGGCGCGCCCGGTATTCATCGTCCGCCGCCACCCGCAGCCGCGCGCGCGGGGGAGTTATAACCCGGCGGTCTATGCATTGCTGAATGCCGACCTCGCCGCGCATTACCGGCTTTGGCGGCGCTATCCGGGCGTGTGGGTGTATCGGCTGAAAAAGCTCACATCCGGCCGATGAGGATGGCCAGGCCGATGGCCAGCCCGACCTCCCGGTTGGATTTGAACAGAGCGAGGCATAATGCCGGGTTGTCGATGTCCAGCCGGATGATCTGCCGGGCGAGCAGGGCCGCCGGCAGCGCCAAAGTCAGCATGCCAAAAATATTCAGCCCGGCCAGCGCCATGGCAGCCGCCACCAGCAGCAGCGTGGCGGTGTAGCAGATGATGAGCAGTGTCCGCGTATGTTCGCCAAGCCGCCGGGCCGAGGATTTGACACCGATGAGCGCGTCGTCCTCGCGGTCCTGGTGGGCATAGATCGTGTCATAGCCGAGCGTCCATAGAATCGCCGCGGCGTAGAGCAGCAGCGCGGGCCAGGCCATCACGTGCCCGCTGGCGGCGGCATAGCCCATCGGCGCGCCCCAGCCGAAGGTGAGGCCAAGCACCACCTGCGGCCACCAGGTGACGCGCTTGGCCAGCGGATAGAGCACCACGGGCAGCAGGATGAGCACGCCCAGCAGGCGCGCCGGTGCGTCCAGCTGTGAGAGGATGAGCAGGCCAACCGAGCAGAGCAGCGCCAGGAATACCAGCGCGTCGATGGGCTTCAAGATGCCCGAGGCGAGCGGGCGGCCGCGTGTGCGCACCACCTGCGCGTCCAATTTGCGGTCCCACAGGTCATTCACCACGCAGCCTGCCCCGCGCATGGCGAGCGCGCCCAGGCCAAAGAGTGCCACCAGCCAGAGGCCCAGGGCGAGGCTCTGCGCGCCCAGAATGATGGACCAGAGCCCGGGGAGGAACAGCAGCCAGGCGCCGATCGGCCGGTCGAACCGCCCCAGCAGCGCATAAGGGATGAGCCGGCGCGGCAGATGCCGGACCCAGCCGCCCGCGCGGATATCGGTAAAGCCGTTCATGATGCTATTGTGCGGGTCATGCGCAGCACGTCAATTCGCCTGTTTGTTGAAACGCCGTTGGAAAGCGGCGCCAGCCGGATGCTGGTGGGGCCGCAGGCGCATTATCTTGCAAATGTCATGCGGCTCGGGCCGGGGGATGGGCTGCGGCTGTTCGACGGCTTGGCGGGCGAATTTGAAGCCGTGGTGGAGCATGTGTCGCGCCGGGAGGTCCGCCTGCAGGTGGGCGCTGGGCTGCGCGCGCCCGAGGCCGAGCCGGACTGCTGGCTGTGCTTCGCGCTGCTCAAACGCCAAAAGACCGACCTGGTGGTGGAGAAGGCCACGGAGCTTGGAATTGCGGTGATTCAGCCGGTGATCACGGCCCGCACGCAGGCCGATCATGTGAATCTGGCAAGGCTGCGGGTGATCGCGGTGGAGGCGGCGGAGCAGTGCGAACGCCTCAGCGTGCCGGAAATCCGCGCCCCGGTGACGCTGGGTCAGCTCATGCAGGGCTGGCCGCAACGCAGGCTATATGTGGCCGATGAGCGCCGCGCCGCGCCGCTGGCGGGCGCGCTGCACGGGCCTGGCGCATTGCTGGTCGGCCCGGAGGGCGGCTTTACGGATACGGAGCTTGACGGTATCGGCAACGCACCCCTTGTTACGCGAGTATCATTAGGACGCCGCATCCTGCGGGCAGAAACCGCCGCGATTGCGGGGTTAGCCCTGATGCTCGCGGCGGCATAAAAAGTTTAGGGAGCCAAGGCTTGTCGAACCCCGGAGACGCTGACGCCAGGATCATCACCGATGCGCGCGAGCTGACGGCGTATCTGGTGGCGGGCTGCAAGCCGGCATCGGCCTATAGTATCGGCACGGAGCATGAGGCCTTCGGCTTCCGGCTCGCGGGTTTTGCGCCGCCTGGCTATGCCCAGGCCGGAGGCATCCGGGACCTGCTGCTGGCGATCGAGCAGGCCGAAGGGCTCTCGCCGATTTTTGACCAGGACAATATCATCGGGTTGAAGGGCCAGGGCGCCGCGATCTCGCTGGAACCGGGTGGGCAGTTTGAGCTCTCTGGCGCCACGCTGGCGGATCTGCACGCAACCCGGGCCGAATTGTTGGCGCACATCGCCCGGCTGCGCAGGCTGGCGCCCGGCCTCGGCCTGGGGTTCGCGCCGCTCGGTTTTCATCCGCTGGCGCGGCGGGCGGATATGCCCTTCATGCCCAAGGGACGCTATGCGATCATGCGGGACTACATGCCCAGGGTGGGCACGCGTGGGCTGGACATGATGCTGCGCACCTGCACGGTGCAGGTGAACCTGGATTTTTCCTCGTCCGCCGACATGGCGGCCAAAATCCGCGTGGCGGCGGCGCTGCAACCGCTGGCTACCGCGGTCTTTGCGAACTCGCCGTTTTTTGAGGGCAAGCCGAGCGGCCTGCTCAGTAACCGTGCGCAGGTTTGGACCGACACCGATGCGGCGCGCACCGGGCTGCCTGCCATGTTTTTTGAGGACGGTTTCAGCTTTGAGGCGTATGTGGAGTGGCTGCTCGAGGTGCCGATGTACTTCGTGTATCGCGACGGTGTGTATCACGCGGCCGCAGGCGCGTCGTTCCGCGATTTCATGGAAGGAAGGCTGGAATCCTTGCCCGGCCTGCGCGCGACGATCGGGGATTTTGCCGACCACAGCACCACCGCGTTCCCCGATGTACGGCTGAAACGCTATATCGAGACGCGGGGGGCGGATTCCGGCTCACCTGCCATGATGCTGGCGCAATCGGCGTTCTGGACCGGGCTTTTTTATGACCCGGCCGCGCTCGCCGCCGCATGGGCGCTGGCGCGACGGATCAGCCGCGAGCAGGCGCTGGCGTTGCGCGCCGTCGTGCCGGCGCAGGGCCTGGGCACCGGCTTTGGCAAGGGCACGCTGCGGACGCTACTGGCCGAGGTGCTGGCCATCGCCGACGACGGGCTGAAGGCGCGCGCGCGCCTCAATGACCGCGGCGAGGATGAGCGGATTT
This sequence comes from Pseudomonadota bacterium, assembly GCA_021798575.1. GTDB lineage: Bacteria > Pseudomonadota > Alphaproteobacteria > Acetobacterales > Acetobacteraceae > Acidocella. Next base: position 15,791 of record JAJZGI010000047.1, read on the forward strand.
TTCTGCACCCGTTGCACGAGATCGCGCAGGGTAGGCCGACCCAGGCCGAGCATTGGCTGGCGCGCTACCACGGCGCCTGGCAGGGCGACGTGACGCGTATTTTTGCCGAGGCGGCGTTTTAGAGCATGGCGCCATGGCCCGGCTGGATGCGCCTGGCCTGCATAGCTATCATCGTGACCTCCACGCTGGTTGCTGTCGGGTTTGATCTTTCGATCCATCTGCTGGCGCTGGCGCACCACCACGGGCAGGTCCCGGGGGATTTCATGCAGTTCTGGGGCAATGCGCGCCGCGTGCTGGACCCGAGGGCCCAGCTTGGCGCTGCCGCGGCCAACCTGCCCTACCCGCCGCCGTTCTTGCTGTTCACCGCGCCGCTTGCCCGGCTGCGCCCGCTATATGCCTACATGGTGTGGATTCTGGCCGGGAATGTCGCGCTGGTGCTGGCCGCGCGGGTGGTCGATATTCCCTGGAAGCGTATCGGCCTTGGCCTGCTGGCGCAGCCGGAATTATTCTGCATCAGCATGGGGCAGAGCGGCATATTGGTCTCTGCTTTTCTGCTGGTCGCATTGGGGTTGGCGGCTCGTCGGCCTGGTTTGGCTGGGCTGGCCGCGGGTGCCGTGATCATCAAGCCGCAGTTCGGCTTGCTGCTGCCGCTGTCCTACCTGGCAGGCGGCCACCGCCGCGCGTTTTTCACCGCCGCGGGCTGCGTTTTTGCACTCATCCTGCTGGCAACTTTGTGTTTTGGCATCGGAGTCTGGCAGCATTTCGGCGCGCGGCCCGTGGCGGGCGCGCAGGGGATGTTGGTGAGCGCCTGGCCCGCGAAATTTCAGATCATGATGGTGACGCCACTGGTCACGCTGCGGAGTCTTGGTATGGAATTCTGGCCCGCGATGGCGGGGCAGGCGCTGGTGAGCCTGGCCGCCGGGCTTGGCTGCTGGCGTCTGTGGCGCCGCGAGATGCCGGTGCTCCTGCGCCTCGCGCCCACGCTCTGCCTGGCGGCGTTGGCGACGCCCTATGCCTATGTTTATGACCTCCCGGGCCTGGCACTGGCGCTGGCGGGATTGCTCGGGCACATGCCCCGCCGCGGGCTGGCGGCGCTCACGCTGCTGTTCGGTTTTACGGGTGCGTACGGTTTTTTGTCGGTCTATTATTTCTCGACCGGCGCGCTGTTTTTGGCGGCCATATTGCTCATCATCTGGCCGTATGAACATTTGCGAAGACCATCATTACTTTACTAACAAACTGTTGAAATAAATCCGGCTGCGTGCATTTTTAATGCATCAGCCTGCCGACGCAGTGCTTGAAACATCGTGCCAACGCTGTGTTTCTGCCGTGAAAATAAAAAAGCCGGGTACAGGCGTTCCAGGCAAACTTCATGTTTTCATTTACACTTTTTTAATTCGCTTTGGATAGGATGGGAATACGGACGAGCGGACAGGACAGATTCCCATGCAGGTCGGGTTGATCAATTTTTATGGCGCGGTGTTGAATGTGCAGCAGGAGCGTGCCGGCCTGATCGCGAACAACATCGCCAACGCGGACACGCCGAATTATAAAGCGGTGGACGTACCATTCAGCGCGGCCCTCGCCGCTCAGCTCAACGCGCCGGGTGCCACCGCCGCCTCTGCCCGGCCGGAATATCGCGCCAACGCCACCGTGGCGTTGAACGGCAATGATGTATCGCTGGATGGCGAGCGTGTCGCCTCCGCGGCGAACGCGGAGACGATGGCCGCCGCCACGACATTCCTGCATCAATCGACGTCGGACCTGATGATGGCGCTGCGGCCCAACCCCGGCGGCATCTGACATGCAATATTTTCCTAAACCGGAAAGTTTCAGACCATGAGCGGTTCGATTTTCAGCATCGTCGGCAGTGCGCTGAACGCGCAGGACGCGCGGATAGGTGCCATCGCCTCCAACCTCGCGAATGTGGATTCCGTCACGCCGCCGGGTGGCATGCCCTACCGCGCGCATGAGGTGGTGTTTGAGGCAGCACCGGTTGCCCAGGCTAATGTGTCCGGAGCGCCTGCGCTGGGGGTGAACGTGGTCGGCACGGTGGAGACCAACGCGGCGCCGGTGCAGACCTACGACCCCGACAGCCCGTTCGCCAACGCAAAAGGCTACGTAACCGGCTCGAATGTCAGCCAGGTCGCGCAGATGGTCGATCTCATCGACAGCTCCGACAGCTACTCTGCTTCCATTGCGGTTTTACAACAAGCAAGCCGGATCGACCAGCAGATGCTCTCCAGCTTCCAGGTGTCATGATGAACAGTTTAGCCACGACCAATCAAGCCGCTGCCGCCAATGCGGCCAACGTCGCGGCCTCCACCACCGCCAATGCCGCGGGCGGGTCCGCCAGCACGCTCACCCAGTCCGATTTTCTCCAGCTTTTAACAGCACAGTTGAAATACCAGACACCGAATAGCCCAGCGGACCCGACGCAGCTGGCGCAGGAGTTCGCCTCGATCTCGACCGTGGATGGCATCGACCAGCTCAATAATTCCGTCAGTGCCATCCAGAGCAGCGCGGCGGCGGCGCAGATCGCGCAGGCCTCTGCCCTGGTAGGCAAGCAGGTCGCCGTGGCGGGGGATACGCTGACGCCCAATGCGGCGGGCGCTGCGCAGGGCGTGTTCACCCTGAGCAATGGCGCGCAAGCGGTGCAGGTGAGTATTTTGAGCCCAAGCGGCAGCGTGGCGGGCACGCTCAACCTCGGCGCGCTGTCTGCCGGGCAGCAGAATTTCGCCTGGTCCGCCGGCACACCGGGCACGCAATATACCTATGAAGTGAGCGCGCTGAATGGCTCCGGCAATGCGGTCTCCGCCACGCCCTACAGCGTGTACACCGTGGCGGGCGTGAATGTTTCGGCCGGCGTGCCCACGCTCAACCTCCAAGGTGCCCCTGCCCCGCTGCCCGTTTCCTCTGTTCAGACTGTTCTTGGAGCTTCCTCATGACATTGCAAACCGCCCTCTCCGGCCTGCTCGGCGCGCAGACCGGCCTCAATACCGTCTCGAACGATCTGGCGAATGCCAGCACCACGGCCTTCAAGAGCCAGACGGCGCTGTTCCAGGACATCTATCCGGCAAATTCCGTGAATGTGCCGGGCATCGGTACGGCGACGGAGGCGATCTCATCTGATCTCACGCAAGGCGGGTTGACCCCGACGGGAAACCCGCTGGATGCCGCCATTCAGGGCAATGGATATTTCGTGATCAGCCGCAATGGCACGCAGCAATATACGCGCGACGGGGCCTTCGAGATCAATTCCACCACCGGCCAGCTGGTGACGACCAACGGCGCCAATGTGCTGGGCTATGCGCAGACAGCGGGTGGTGCCGCGGGCAGCACATTGGGACCCATCAGCATCAACACCGGCGCGGTGCCGGCCAACCCCACGGCCAATCTGGGCCTCACGCTCGACCTCAATTCCGGTGACCCGGTGATCCCGGCGGGCACCGCTTTCAGCCCAAGCAATTCCGCTTCCTACGACGCCGCCACCTCGGTCGTCACCTACGATTCCCTGGGCAATGCCAACCGGGTCGGCCTCTATTTTGCGCAGAATCCACCCGCCAGTGCTACAGCGCCGTCGAGCTGGACGGTCTATGCCCAGCCGCAGCTCGCCAACGGCACCAATGTCGGCACGCCCGCCGCGCTCACCACGCTTAATTTCAGTAGTTCCGGTACGCTGACATCCGGCAGCCCGGCCACGCTGAACATCTCCTGGGGCAACGGCGCGGCGGCCTCGGCGATCAATTTCAACCTCACCGGCACCACGCTGGGCGCGCAGAGTTTCGGGGTGGCGGGCGTCACGAATGATGGCTATGCGCCGGGCAGCTATAGCGGCACCTCGATCGCCGCCAACGGCGATATCCAGTCCACCTACACCAACGGCCAGACGGTGAGCGCCGGGACACTGGGGCTCGCCAATTTCATCAATCCGGAGGGGCTGATCCCGGCATCGGGCAATATCTACACAGCCTCGCCTATGTCCGGCCAGGCGGTGATCAACACGCCCGGTAGCGGGCTGGCGGGCACCCTCTCGGGCGGCAATTTGGAGGCGTCAAATGCCGTCACCTCCTCCCTGCTGGTGCAGCTCATCCAGTACCAGCAGGCCTATCAGGCCAATACCTCGGTCATCCAGACCGAGCAGCAGGACAGCCAGCGGCTGGTCCAGATCTAACCATGCAGAGCGCCGCACTTTTCACCGGCATGGCCGGGCTCCAGGCCATCGATGCGAATATGCAGGCGGTGACCGCCAACCTCGCGAACCAGCAGACGCCGGGCTACGCCGCCGTGCAGGCGCTGGCAGAAGCGGCCAACTACCAGGGCGGCAACGCGCCGGTGGGGGCCGATGCCGTGGCGCTCACCCCGGGGCCGAGCCTGGCGCTGGGCGGCCTGCACCACACCGGGGACCCGATGAATGTGGCGCTCGGAGGCAATGCCTGGCTGGAGGTGCAGACCCAGAATGGCCCGGCACTAACGCGCGACGGTTCGCTCTCGCTCTCCAGTGCCGGCATCCTCACCGATACGGCGGGCAACCCGGTGCTGGGCACCACCGGCCAGCCGATCAGCCTGCCCCCGCTGGCCAGGCTGGCCATCGGCACGGATGGCACGCTCTCCGGCGTGCCCTCCGCCACGCCCGGCGGGCCGAGCCAGACCTATGGGCAGATCAACATGGTGGCAACGCCGGCAGGCGTGCTCACGCCGCTCTCGGGTACGCTCTACAGCCCGCCTGCGGGTGCGGTGCTCGACCCGGCGCCCGATGGCTCCCTGCATCAGGGCTATCTCAACGGCAGCAATGTCGATGCGACGCAGAGCATGATGCAGATCATCGCCGACAGCCGCTCCTATCAGTTACAGACGGAATTGATGAAGACGCAGGCGGGCGCGGATGCCAGCCTCAACCTCCTGGTCTCGCAGGGTTAATGTGGCAGCCGAGAATCCCTCGATAGGTTTGGCGCGTTGCACCACCCCGGCGCCATGCCATGAAACGCGCCGTGAAACGCGCCGTGAACCGGAAGGAGGAGAACCATGAACCACGCCCTTGATACGATCGCAACCGGGCTGGAAGCCAGCCAGACGATGATGGACACGATCGCGAATAATCTCTCGAACGTGAACACTACCGGCTTCAAGTCGGAGACACCGGAGTTTCAGTCGCTCCTCTACCAGGACGGTATTCAGCCCGGCGCCAATTCCACCGGCCAGACCGTGTATCCCTCCGGGCTGGAGATCGGCACCGGTGTCCAGGTCGCCTCGATCAAGGACACGCTCACACAGGGCGCGCTGGCCAGCACCGGCAACCCGCTGGACCTCGCGATCAACGGCAACGGCTATTTTCAGATTCTCCAGCCCAATGGCCAGACGGTGTACACGCGCGATGGCGCGTTCCAGCTCAACCAGAACGGCCAGCTCGTCAATTCCAGCGGCTATCAGGTGCTGCCCAATGTCACCATTCCGGCGAACGCGACGAGCGTGACCATCGGCACGGACGGCACGGTCTCCATCACCCAGCCGGGCTCCGCGGCGGCCACGCAGGTCGGCCAGATACAGCTCGCCAGTTTCATCAATCCGCAGGGCTTGCAGCCGCTTGGCGGAAACCTGTTCGCGCAGACGACCTCCAGCGGCAACGCGATCGCCGGTGCGCCGCAGAGTAACGGGCTGGGGTCGGTCAACCAAAGCTACCTCGAATCCTCGAATGTGGATGTGGTGCAGGCGATGGTGAACATGATCTCGGCGGAGCGTGCCTATCAACTTAGCACGCAGGCGGCTTCGGCCATCGATAATCAACTGAATTATCTTGCGCAGGCCGCGGCCGGCGCATGAGTGCGCGCGCCGCCCTGTTAGCGCTGGCAACGGCCGCGCTGGCTGGCTGTGCGGCGCGCGCGCCGGGTCCCGCCGCAATCGTGCAGCCGACGCCATTCCCGATCAGCGTGCAGGCGCAGCAGGCATCCATCGATGGCTCGGTATTCCCGGCGTCGACTTCGGGCTCGCTCTACGAACCCCGGCGGGACTGGCGGCCGGGAGACCTCGTCGCCATCGATATCGTCACCAGCACGGCGGCGAACAATACCGACAACGCGGCGCTCAAACGCACCGGCCTGATCAATGACTCGCTTAGCTCCTTCATGGGGGTTCCGCTCAGCTTCGGCCATGTGAACGGCGCTAGTGGTAAGAATCCAACACTTGGTGCCCTCGTCTGACTGCGGCGAGTATCTCGTTTGGCTTTTTGGTCCACTGGAATGGCTGCGGGTCATTATTGTTTTCGAGGAGGAACCTGTCGATCGC
>JAJZGI010000048.1 GCA_021798575.1 Pseudomonadota bacterium
AGAGGCGATCAACAGGTTCCTCCTCGAAAACAATAATGACCCGCAGCCATTCCAGTGGACCAAAAAGCCAAACGAGATACTCGCCGCAGTCAGACGAGGGCACCAAGTGTTGGATTCTTACCACTAGCGCCGCAGGGCCGGGCCGTGGTAGCGCGCCTGGGGCCCAAGCTCGGCGGCGATACGCAGGAGCTGGTTGTATTTCGCGGTGCGGTCGGCCCGCGCCAGGGAGCCGGTCTTGATCTGCCCGCAGTTGGTCGCCACCGCGAGGTCGGCGATGGTCGCGTCCTCCGTCTCACCCGAGCGATGCGACATGACCGCAGTGTAGCCGGCGCGCTGCGCCATCTCGACCGCCTCCAGCGTCTCGCTCAGCGTGCCGATCTGGTTGACCTTCACCAGGATGGAGTTGGCGATACCGGACTCAATGCCCCGGCGCAGGCGGGTCGGGTTGGTGACAAACAAATCATCCCCCACGAGCTGGATTTTGGCCCCCAGCCGCTCGGTCAGCAGCTTCCAGCCGTCCCAATCGTCCTCCGCGCAGCCATCCTCGATGGAGGCGATGGGGTAGCGCGCCGCGAGGTCAGCCAGGTAGTCCACCATGCCGGCGGCGTCGAACTTCCTGCCCTCGCCGTGGAGGTTATAGACGCCGTTTTTGAAGAACTCGCTGGCCGCGCAATCGAGCGCAAAGGTGACGTCCTCACCGGGGCGGAAGCCCGCGCGCTCGACCGCGCCCGCGATGAAGCCCAGCGCGGCGTCGGCGGATTTGAGGTTGGGGGCGAAGCCGCCCTCGTCGCCCACGTTCGTGTTGTGGCCAGCCTCGGAGAGGGATTTTTTGAGGCAGTGGAAGATCTCGGCGCCGATGCGAACGGCATCCGCGATGCTGGCCGCGCCGACCGGCTGGATCATGAACTCCTGGATGTCGATCGGGTTGTCGGCGTGCTGGCCGCCATTGACGATGTTCATCATCGGCACCGGCAGGATGCGCGCGTTCACGCCGCCGACATAGCGGTAGAGCGGCAGGCCATTGTCCGCCGCCGCCGCCTTGGCGAGTGCGAGCGAGACGCCGAGGATGGCGTTGGCACCCAGGCGGGATTTGTTGGGCGTGCCATCCAGGTCGATCATGATATTGTCGATGGCGAGCTGCGCCTCGGCGTCCAGCCCGCCGATCGCCTCCAGGATCTCACCCTCCACCGCGGCCACGGCCTTCAGCACACCCTTGCCGCCATAGCGGGATTTATCACCATCGCGCAGTTCCACCGCCTCGTGCGCGCCGGTGGAGGCACCGGACGGCACGGCGGCGCGGCCAAAGGCGCCGGATTCGAGCAGCACATCCACCTCGATGGTCGGGTTGCCCCGGCTGTCCAGGATCTCACGGGCGATGATATCGGCGATGGCGGACATTTTGATGCTCCTGTTGATGCGCCGGGGGGTAGACCAGCGCGCCGTGGCAGGCAAGCGCCGGCTAGACAGCGCCGGTGTTGGGCCCGTACACCCCTGCGAACTGCGCCAGCGCCTCGGCCATTTGCGCCTCGCTCAGCAGCGTTGGGCCGCCGACGGCCAGGCTCAGCGCGTAGTGCCGGGCCAGCGCCTCCAGCTCTGTTGCGGCTGTGAGCGCCACGGCCACATCCGCGCCCAGGGCGATGCCGCCGTGGTTGGCCATGAGGCAGGCGGTGCGACCGGCCAGGGCGGCCAGCACGAGGGTGGAGAGTTCCGCGGTGCCGAACAACGCATAGGGCGCGCACCGCACCGACGCGCCGCCGAACCGCGCCACCATATAGTGGCTGGCCGGGATCTCGCGCCCCGCCATCGCCAGCGCCGTGGTGTAGGGCGCGTGGTGGTGGACGATGCCGCCCACCTCCGGCCGGGCGGCATAGATGTCCCAGTGGAAGCGCCACTCGGAGGATGGCCGGTAGCGCCCCTCGAACGCGCCATACGCGCCGTCCAGCAACAGGAGCGGGAGCATCTCTGGCGTTAATTCATCATAGGGCACGGCTGAGGGCGTGATCAGCACCCCCTGCCCCGTGCGCAGCGAGACATTGCCCGAGGTTCCGGCGCTCAAGCCGCGCGCTGCCATGGCGCGGGCGGCGGCGATGAGGTGCTGGCGCTGTAATTCCATGCTGCGTGTCTAGCACCGCGCAGGCCGTGGTAAAACATGGGGTTTCCCTTTGTTGCGCGATGCGTAATGATGAAGTCATCCATTCGAGGAGTTTTCATCATTCAGCGGCGGGCCATGTTTTGCGGTGGGTTTCTGGTGTTGAGCGGTTGCGCCGGGCTGGCGGCGCCGGGCTCAGGCCTGCCCGCGTTGCCGCCGCTGGCCCAGGCGGGCTACCGGCTCGGCCCCGGGGATGCGCTGGTCATCCGCGTGTATGATCAGCCTCAGCTCTCGGGGGCTTTCAATATCGACGACAGCGGGATGATCGATATGCCGCTGCTCGGGCTGGTGCGGGCCGCCCGGCGCAGCACGGCAGGGCTGGGGACGGCGATTGCACAGGCGTTGCAGGCTGGGGGGTTCATTCTGCACCCCAGCGTGGCGGTGGAAGTTGCGACCTATCGGCCGTTCTATATTCTGGGGCAGGTCAACACGCCGGGGCAATATGCCTTCCGCCCGGATATGACGATGCTGACCGCTGTCTCCATCGCCGGTGGGTTCACCGACCGCGCCGAGCAGAATTATGTCGGCGTGACACGGGATTTTGGCGGCGGCCCGGCGCAATATAGGGCACCCTTGTTCGCGCGGACCGAGCCGGGCGATGTGATCAACGTGTTTGAACGGCGATTCTAAGGATTTTACCCTGGCGCTGGTGGGATGTGGGGCCATATCGGTGGTTTGAAGGGAATCTCCATGCGTGGCGCGTTAAAAATACCCCTGCTGCTCGGCCTGTGCCTGGGCCTGGCCGCCTGCGCCACCATGAGCGGGCCGACCGCGAGCGCGCCGCAGCCGCTCAAGCCCATCGATGTCGGCCAGTTTTTCACGGGCCGGTGGTATGAGATCGCGCGCACGCCGATCAGCCTGGTGAAGGGCTGCGTGGCGGGGACGACGGATTTTTACCACAATACCAATGGCCGGCTGGTGGAGCGTGATGAGTGCCGGATGGGCTCGCCCGAGGGCAAGGTGAAGAATTTCCAGGGGCCGATCCATATCCTCAACCCGGGCCAGAACAATAAGTTCGTGGTGCATTACACGCTGTTCTATGTCGTGCCGTTCGCGCAGACCTATTGGATCCTCGACCACGGGACGAATTATCACTGGTTTATCGTGGCCACGCCGTCGTTCAAGGAGATTTCGATACTGGACCGCGACCCACGGCCGACCGCGGCGCAGACGGCGGCGCTCGTCGCGCGGGCCAGGGCGCTGGGCTATGACGTGAGCAAGCTGCAATTCCCGCCGGAGTTCCCGCCCGGCCAGGGGTGAAAGCTCATGAGCCGGTTTTTTTGAACCGCTCGGTGACCTGCAACAATGTGATGTCGAGCTTGCTGGCCACCGTGCGGATCACCACGCTGCCATCTGACATCTCATACATATACTGGGACATAGTGACGTTGGCGAGCGGGTCGCCGGGGTGGGTCTCGAGCACCCAGCGCCAATGAAATTCCGGCCCGGCGGCGGTGCCGTTTGCGGTGCCTGACATGTCGTTGGCGGTGGCGATGAAGCTATGCGGCCCGGTCTGGCGGAATTGCCAGATGCGCGTCTGGGCTGGCGCCTTGCCGACATGCAGCACCTGCACCATGCGGATGCTGTGTGGCCCGGTGACGGTGCCCTCGCAATCGGTGGTGACGATGGCGATGGGCTGCCCCGAGCGATTCTCCTCCACGCCCCAAGAGGTGACATGGCCGGTGAAGAATTGCAGGGGATTGATGGCAGGCCCGGCGTTGGCGAATTCCGTGGGCGGCAGCTGCCCGGCGCAGCCAGCCAGACCGAACAAAACCGGGAGGATGCACAGGCGCTTCATGGGTTTACGCTCCGTTTTGGAGCTGGGTTGCGTCCGGGCGCGGTTCAAGCGCCATCCAGACGGGAATTTTTGGGCTGAGGCGGGCGGTACCCGCGAATAACGGCTTGTCCAGCGCATCCAGCCGCAGGCTGGCCAGCGCGAGGCTACCTGCGGCGCTGCGGAGCGTGCCGACCTCCACGCCATCGGCCAGAATCGCGGTCCCGTAGGGTGGTGCGGGACCGTCCAGCGCCACGGGGACGAGCCGGCGCCGGACCAGGCCGCGATATTTGGTGCGGGCGGTGAGCTCCTGGCCCATATAGCAGCCCTTGTCCCAGGCGATACCACCCAGCTCGTCGAAACCCGCCTCCATCAGCAGCGTCTTGTCCGGCTCCAGGTCCGGCGGGCCGTCCGGCAGGCCGAGCGCAAGCCGGTGCGCCGCGTAGTCCGCCGGGCTAACGTTGGTTTTCATCTCAGTCTCGCTGAGCGAGCGAAACCCCGCCTCGGGCAGCCTAGGGTCTGGCGCGGTGACGGGGATGGGCGGCGGCACGCCCGCCCAGGTGGCATACACAAAATATTGCGCCGAGGCATCCGCCAGCTCCACGGCGGCGCGCAGCTTAAAGCGGTTGAGCCGGGCGAGCAGGCCGGGCACAGAATCAAGTGGCGTATCCAGCAACAGCACGCCGTCATCGGCCAGGATGAAAAAATCCACGAGGTAGCGCCCCTGCGGCGTGAGCAGCGCGGCCCAGACCGCCTGGCCGGGCTCGGCGCGGGCGACGTCGTTGGAGACGAGGCCGTTGAGGAACGCGACACGGTCGGCGCCACGAACCGAGATGACGCCGCGCTGCGGGAGATGCGTAATATAGGGCATGGGGGCGAAGATGGGCGCTTGGCGCAACGCCTGCAAGCCATGCTAAAGGCGCATCACATGCGGATTCTATTCATCACCTCTTCACGTATTGGGGACGCCGTGATCAGCTCGGGTATTCTCGAGCGGTTGCGGCGGGAGAATCCGGGCGCGCGCATCACGGTGGCCTGTGGCGCGGCGGCGGCGGACGTGTTCACCCGCCTGCCGGGGCTGGAGCGGCTGCTGGTGTTCGAGAAAGAATCCTTCGACCTGCACTGGCTGCGGCTGTGGTCCAGGCTGGCCTGGCATTTCTGGGACCGGGTGGTGGATGTGCGCGGCTCGGGTATCTCATTGTTTCTGCTGGCCGGGCAGCGCAAGATCCTCAAAGGCGGACGCCGGCCGGGGCGGCGCCATGAGCAGCTCGCGGCGGGCATGGGTTTCACCCCGGCACCGCTGCCGGTGGCCTGGGTGGCGGCGCCGGATGACGCGCGGGCGGCGGCGATTCTGGGGCACGACCGTGTGATCGCGCTTGGGCCGACCGCCAACTGGGACGGCAAGATCTGGCCGCCGGAGCGGTTCGTCGCACTTTTTCAGGCGCTGGCGGCGCTGCTGCCGGGCGCGCGGGCCGCGGTGTTCGCGGGGCCAGGTGCTGTGGAGGCGGCGCGCGCGGCACCCGTGCTGGCGGCATTGCCCGGCGCGTTAAACCTGGTAGGCAGCCTCACGCTGCCGCAGGCCGCCGCGTGCCTCAAACGTTGCGCGATCTTCATCGGCAATGATTCGGGGCTGATGCATCTGGCGGCGGCGGCGGGCACGCCGACATTGGGGCTGTTTGGCCGCTCGCGCGCCGCGGAATATGCCCCGGCCGGGCCGCGCGCCGCCTTTGTGTGCGCACCCGGCCCGGCGGGTGAGGCGCCGATGGAGGCGCTGGAACTATCCGTGGTGCTGGCGGCGGCGCGGGCGTTGCTGTGCGTATAGCGCAGGTGATGGCCGGGGCGGCGCATGGCGGCGCGGAATTATTCTATGAACGCATGAGCATCGCACTGCATGATGCGGGCCAGCAGGTGCTGCCGCTCATCCGTGCCGAGCCCGCGCGCATGGCCCGGCTGCGCGCCGCCGGGCTGGCCCCCGTGACCGCGCGCTTCGGCGGCAGGTTCGACCCATTCACCCGCCCGGCGCTGCGCCGCGAGCTGAGGCGCTCCGGCACGGAGGTCGCGATCGCCTGGATGAGCCGGGCGGCGATGCATCTGCCGCTGGGGGAGTGGGTGAATATCGGCCGGCTCGGCGGCTATTACGACCTGAAATATTTCCGCGCGTGCAGATATCTGGTGGGCAACACGCAGGGTATCGTGGACTATATCAAAGCCAGCGGCATCAATCCGGAGCACGTGCAATATCTGCCGAATTTCGTCGAGGATTTCGCGGGCGTGGAAGCCGCCGCGCGGGCGGAGATGGGCGTGCCCGAGGATGCGCCGCTGCTGCTCGGGCTCGGGCGGCTACACGCGGTGAAAGGCTTCGATACACTGATCCACGCCATGGCGCTGCTGCCCGCGGCGCATTGCATCATCGCGGGGGAGGGCCCGGAGCGCCGCGCGTTGGCGGCGCTCATCGCCCGGCTCGGCCTCGGCAAGCGGGTGAAGCTGCTGGGCTGGCGAGCGGACACGGGTCCGCTGCTCAAGGCGGCGGACGTGTTCGTATCCTCCTCGCGCCACGAGCCTTTGGGCAACATGGTGCTGGAGGCATTCTCAGCGCAGACACCCGTGCTCGCCACGCGCGCGGAGGGACCGGCCGAGGTGATCGCCCATGGCCAGGATGGCTTGCTGGTGCCGGTGGATGACGCCCCTGCCCTGGCGGACGCCGCCCGCCTGCTGCTGGGCGATGTCCATCAGCGGGTGAGATTGTCCCTGGCCGGGCGGCAGCGGTTCCTGGAAGAATTCTGCCAGCCCGTGGTGGTGCGCGCCTGGCTGGAATTTCTGCACCGGGTGGCGGGCTGATGTGCGGTATCGCGGGTTTTCTGCCGCACCCGGGCCAGGAGATTCCGGCGCGGATGCTGGCCGGGTTTGCCCAGGCGCTGGCGCACCGCGGGCCGGATGGCGCGGGCGAGTTCAAAACGCCGCACATCGGCCTCACACATACGCGTCTGGCGATCATCGATCTCGCCACCGGCGAGCAGCCGATTCTTGATGGCGCCAATGCGCTGATCGCCAATGGCGAGATCTATAACTACCGGGAATTGCGCGCGGCCTACCCGGGGGATTATCACACGCAGAGCGACTGCGAGCCGCCGTTGAAAATTTTTGGGCTACAGGGCGAGGGCTACGCCGACGCGCTGCGCGGAATGTATGCCATCGCCATCCATGATGCCTCAGGCTGCCTGACGCTGACGCGCGATCTGTTCGGCATCAAGCCGCTCTATGTCGCGGCCTTGCCCGGCGGGCTGGCCTTCGCCTCCGAGCCCCAGGCACTGCTCAACGCCGGGGCCGACCGCACGCCGGTGCGCCGGAAGCTCCATGAATTGCTCAATTTGCAATTCTGCACCGGCACGCAGAGCATCTTCAGCGGTGTGCAGCGTGTCGCACCGGGGGAGAGCCTGCGCGCGCTGGGCGGGCGGATCATCGCGCGTCGGGCCGAGCCGTTCCCCACGCCAATGGAGCCCCCAAAGACCATCGAGGCGGCGCTGGCCGGGCTGGATAGGGTGCTCGAGAATGCCGTGGATGTGCACCAGCGCTCGGACGTGCCCTACGGCATGTTTCTCTCGGGCGGCGTGGATAGCGCCGCGATTCTGACGATGATGGCGCGCCTGAACAGCGCGCCGGTGCTGGCCTATACCGCCGGGTTCGACGAGCAGAGCGTCGCCGATGAGCGCGACGCCGCCGCCGCAACCGCACAGGCCGCCGGTGCGCGCCATGAGCGGGTGGAGATCTCTCAGCCCATGGTGTGGGAGCATCTGCCCGAGATCGTCTCCGCCATGGATGACCCGGTGGCGGATTATGCGATCATTCCCACCTGGTTCCTGGCCAGGCGGGCGCGGGCGGACGTGAAGGTGATCCTCTCCGGCGAGGGTGGGGACGAGATGTTCGCGGGCTATGGCCGCTACCGCACCGCCGCCCGGCTGATCGCACCGCGCCAGATGCGCAGGCGTGGCGTGTTCGACGGGTTGAACGTGCTGCGCGCGGCACCTCAGGGCTGGCGCGACGGCATGGCGGCGGCGGAGGCGCTGCACGCGGGTGGCTCGCGCCTGCGCGCCGCGCAGCGCGTGGATATGGCGGACTGGCTGCCGCACGATCTGCTGCTGAAACTCGACCGCTGCCTGATGGCCCATGGGGTGGAGGGCCGCACGCCGTTCATCGACCGCGAGGTGGCGGCGTTCGCCTTCTCGCTGCCCGAGGTATTTTTGCTACGCAAAGGAATGGGCAAATATATTCTGCGGCTGTGGCTGGAGCGGCATCTGCCCCAGGCCCGGCCGTTCGCCAGAAAACAGGGGTTCGACGTGCCGGTCGGCGGCTGGATCGCGGTGCGGGCGGGCGTTCTGGCCGAGTTGCTCAACCGCCAGCCGATCATCGCGGAGCTGGCGGCGCCTGATAAAATCAGGGCATTATTGGCGAACGCGGGGGAAAAGCGCGCGGGTTTCGCCGCCTGGGTGCTGCTGTTCACGGCGCTGTGGCACCGCCGACATGTGCTCAACCTGCCCAATGCGGGCGATGTGTTCCAGACCCTGAGGGAAACATGAATTTCGACCTGTTGATCCGTAATGGCGTGGTGGCGTTTCCCTGGGGCGAAGTGGCGGCGGATGTCGGCGTGCAAGGCGGGATCATCGCCGCCATCGGCACCAACCTGGGCAATGCTGAGCAGATATTCGACGCCGCGCATCTCACCGTGCTGCCGGGCATCATCGACCCGCATGTGCACTTCCGGGATGGCGGGCTGGGCGGGATCAAAGGCGTGGAGGACATGGCTTCCGGCACGCTGGGCGCGGTGCTGGGGGGCGTGACCAGCGTGTTCGACATGCCCAACACCGAGCCCGCCGCCACCTCGGCTGAAACGGTGGCGCGCAAGCATGATTATATCAGCGGCCAGGCCTATTGCGATGTCGGCATCTATGTCGGCGGCACCAAGGAGAACATCGTGGAGCTGGCGGCGCTGGAGGTAATGCCAGGCGTCTGCGGCATCAAGATCTTCGCTGGCTCCTCCACCGGCAATCTGATGGTGGAGGATGACGAGCATATCGGGATGATCATGCGCGCCGGGCGGCGGCGCATCTCGTTTCATTCGGAGGATGAATACCGGCTGCAAGCGCGCAAGTCGCGTTTCTCCTGCGGCGACCCCTACGCCAGCCACGCGCAGTGGCGCGACGTGGAGTGCGCATATCTCGGCACGCGGCGGATCACCGCGCTGGCGCGCAAAACCGGGCGGCCGGCGCATATTCTGCATGTTTCCACCGCCGAGGAATTCGCGTTTCTGCGGGATCATAAAGCGCTCATGAGCGTCGAGGTGCTGCTCAACCATCTCGTGCAGTCGGCCCCGGATACCTACGACCGGCTGGGGCCGTATGGCGTGATGAACCCGCCGGTGCGCGACGAGCGTCACCGGCTGGCCGCCTGGGCGGCGGTGGCGGACGGCACGGTGGACACGCTGGCCTCGGACCATGCGCCCCACGCCGCCGCCGCGAAGGAGAGGCCATGGCCCGATTGTGCCTCCGGCATGACCGGCGTGCAGACGCTGCTGCCGATGATGCTGGAGCAGGTGGCGCAGGGCAACCTCAGCCTCTCACGGCTGACCAGCCTGATGGCCGACGGCCCGGCCCGGGTCTACGGCGCGGTGAACAAGGGGCGGATCGCCGCCGGGTACGACGCGGATTTCTCCATCGTGGATTTGCGGGCGCGTCGGCGGATCGAGAAATCCTGGATCGCGAGCCAATGCGGCTGGACCCCGTTTGAGGGCGTTGTCTGCACCGGCTGGCCGGTCGCGACGATCGTGCGTGGCCAGATGGTGATGCGGGACGGCGCGGTTGCCGGCGCGCCGACGGGTCGCCCGGTTCTGTTCCGCTCCTGATGTATTTGGCAACTTTCTGACATGCATTTTCCGGGCCAAAATGCTTGGATGTCAGGGGTTTTTGCGATAGCCTGATCGCATGGCGCTTGGACCACGGCTCGACCTGCGGCAGACGCAATCCCTCGTGATGACGCCACAGCTTCGTCAGGCGATCCAACTGCTGCAATATTCCAACCTCGAGGCCAACCAGTTCCTGGACGAGGAATTGTTGAAAAATCCGCTGCTTGAGCGGCTCGACGGACCTGAAAATGCGGCGCCGGACGTGGAGGCGGCCGCTCCCGCGGCGCCGGAGGTGTTTGACGCCACCAGTTTTGCCAGCGCGGGGATGATGCCGGAGGCGGCGGATACGCCGCTCGATATCGATGTTACAAATTTGTATGATTCCGGCACCAATGCCGATTTCTATGGTGGCTCCGGCGGCGCGGAGGATGGCTGGGATGGGATCGAGGCGATCGAGGGCCAGAGACCCGACCTGCGCGAGCATCTGGAGCAGCAGGCGCGCCTCGCCTTCCACACGCCGGGCGAGCGCGTCATCGCCACGGCGCTGATCGCCGTGCTGGACGCCTCGGGGCGGATCGCCGAGCCGCCGGAGGCCATCGCGGCCGCGCTCGGGCTCGCGCTGGCGGAGGTGGAGCAAGTGCGGGCCAGGATGCTGCGCTTCGACCCCACGGGCGTGTTCGCGCGGGACCTGGCCGAGTGCCTCAGCGTGCAGCTGGCCGAGCGCAACCGGCTGGACCCGGCGATGGCGGCGCTGCTGGCGAACCTCGCGATGCTGGCACGCCGCGAGATGCGGGCGTTGCAGGAGCTGTGCGGCGTGGACGCGGCAGATTTGACCGAGATGGTGGCAGAGATCCGCAGGCTCGACCCCAAGCCCGGCGCGCGCTTTACCCAGGAGCCGCTGCGCCCGCTGATCCCCGACGTGTTGATGCGCCCGATTCCTATCAAAGGTGATGGGCTGGGCGACTGGATGCTGGAGATCAACCCCGAGACGATGCCGCGGCTGCTGATCCGGCGCGGGTTCCATGCCCGCATGGCTGCCTCGGCCTCGCGCGAGACCAAGTCATTTCTCTCCGAGCAGTTGCAGGGAGCGGCGTGGCTGGTGAAGGCGCTGGAATCGCGCGCCCAGACCATCCTGCGCGTCTCGGCCGAGATCGCGCGCCGGCAGGACGGGTTTTTCCGCCATGGGATCAGCCATCTGCGCCCGCTCACCCTGCGCGAGGTGGCCGCCGAGGTGGGGCTGCACGAGAGCACGGTGAGCCGGGTGACCTCCAACAAATCCATCGCCACGCCGCGCGGAATCTTCGAGCTGAAATTCTTCTTCACCACCGCGCTGGCGGGTGCCAACGGCCAGACGCATAGCGCCGAGACGGTTCGTCACCGGGTTGGGCAGCTCATCGCGACGGAGAATCCCACAAAAATTCTCTCCGATGACGCCGTCGCCGCATTATTACAAAAAGAAGGCATAGACATCGCACGGCGGACCGTGGCCAAATACCGGGAGGCGTTGCGTATCCCAGGCTCGGCGCAACGCAAGCGGGAGAAGACGCCCGCTTGATGCTCCGGCGTCCTGCATTCGAGCCCCACTGTTTCGGGAGAAGGCCATGCAACTGACGGTCTCTGGCAAGCAAATCGATCTGTCCGACGCGCTGCGCGTGCATGTGGCGGCGCATCTGGACGTGATCACGCATAAATATTTCGACCAGGCGCTGGAAGCGCATGTGACCTTCAGCAAGGCGCGCAGTTTTTTCACCTGCGATATCAATATGCACGCCGGGCGCGGCATCACCCTGCGCGGTGAGGGCGAGGCGGGTGACGCGCACGCCGCCTTCGACGACGCGGCAGAGCATATCGCCACGCGGCTACGCCGCTACCGGCGCCGCGTCTCGGAGCACGCGCGGGACACCAGCGCGCGGGCGAAGCCGGAGCCGGGGCGGCAATATGTGCTGGAGGCACAGGAGCTGCCGGAGGCCGAGAAACCGAGTGAGGCCGCGCTGCACGCCACCATCATCGCCGAATCCGATGCCGTGATCGAGACGCTCTCGGTCGGGGACGCGGTGATGCGTATGGACCTCGCCTATATGCAGGTGATGATGTTCCGCAACTGCAAGAACGGGCAGTTGAACGTGGTCTATCGCCGCCCGGATGGGCATGTGGGCTGGATCGACCCAGCCGGTGCCGCCCATAATTGAAAAAATGATTTCTGCTGAAAAGAGGGCATGATCGATGCAGAATGGTCATGCCCTCCGGGTGCGTGGGCTCACCAAATCTTTCGGGCGGAAGGTGATCGACGCGCTCGACCTTACCATCATGCCCGGTGAGTTCTATGCGCTGCTGGGGCCCAACGGGGCGGGCAAGACCACCACGCTGCGGATGATCGCCGGGCTGATGCGCCCGGATGCGGGGGATATCAGCGTTTTCGGCCATGACGTGGTGCGGAACCCGCTGGCGGCCAAGGCGGTAATGGCCTGGCTGCCGGATGAGCCCCTGCTGTATGACCGGCTGAGCCCGATGGAGTATCTCGAGTTCGTGGCTGGCCTTTGGCGGGTGGAACCCGCACTCGCCCGGGCCCGCGCGGAGGAATTGCTGGAGACACTGGGCCTGTGGGGTCACCGGCACGAGCGCTGCGAGGGATTCTCGCGCGGGATGAAGCAGAAGACCGTGCTGGCCGGCGCGCTCATCCATGAGCCGCGGTTTTTGCTCCTGGATGAGCCCTTCACCGGGTTGGACGCCGCATCCGCCAGGCTGGTGAAGCAGATGCTACAGAGCCGCGCCGCCGCCGGGGCCGCGGTGATCCTCACCACGCATATTCTGGATGTCGCGGAGCGGCTGGCGACGCGCATCGGCATCCTCTCCGGCGGGCAACTGCGAGCCGAGGGCGACCTTACGGCGCTCCAGTTGCACGCCGGGGTCGCCGCCGGTTCCCTGGAGGATGTTTTCCTGCATCTGACGAACTGATGCTGCGCCAGCAGGGGTTTCTCTGGCTGTTCGGGCACGAGCTGCGGGTGCTCTGGCGTGGCTCGATTCTGGTGCGGACCCAGAAATATGTGCTGCTGCCAGCGCTCGGCGTGGCCCTGATATTCCAGGGTATCGCCCTGGCGCTGGCCTGGAGCATCATCAAACACCCGCTGCCGTTGGCGGAGATGGTGCTGATCGCTGATCTCAACCTGTTCTTCTTTTTTCTGCTCATGCTCTCGCGCGCCATGACCCGCGCGATCGACGTGCTCTACGCGCGCGGCGACGTGGATTTTCTGCTGGCGTCGCCGATCGCGCCGGGGCGCGTGCTGGCGGTGCGGATGGTGGGGGTGGCCGCCAGCGTGGCAGCCCCGTGGCTGCTGCTGGGCGGCGCGCTGGCCAATGCGCTGGCCTGGTTCGGTCAGCCATGGGCGCTGGCGGTCTACCCGATGCTGTTCGGCGAGGCGCTGGTGGCCGCCGCGCTGGCCTTTGCGCTGGTCGTGGCGCTGGTCGGCCAGTTCGGGCCACGGATCGCGCGCCGCGCCGGGCATGCGCTGGCGCTGGTGATGGGCGTTTTCATCTTCGCACTCGGGCAGGCGCCGCGCTTCATGCCCGCAGCCGCGCTGGGGCGATTCTGGCGGGCCTTGATGCCCCCCCCGGGTGCGCCGGGCCTGGCCAGCCTGTTCGCCCGCGGGCTGCTGGGGCATGCTGACGCGCTCGCTGCCAGCCTCGCCTTCAGCCTGCTCGTGTTCCTGCTGGTATGGCTGGGGTTGGGCGGGCAGTTTGCCGCCGGCAATATGAGCGCCGCCGCCTACCGACCGGCCGGGGCCGCACAGCGCCAGGGCGGCAATTTCCGCGGGAACGCCAGCGCCGTCTTCATGAAAAACCTGCGCCTGCTCTCGCGATTCCCCGGTCTGGTCAGCCAGACGGTCTATCGCGCGCTCACATTGGTGCCGGTGCTGGCGATCCTGGCCGGAAAACTACGCCTGGGTGGCGTTTGGGTCGTGGTGCCGCTGCTCGTGTTCCTCACCGGGCAGCTGGCGCTGTTTTTCATCTCCGTCATCGTCGGCTCGGAGGATGCGCCCGAGCTCGCCGACAGCGCTCCGGTACGCGAAGCCCGCCTGCGCGCCAGCGCCGTGTCGGCGGCGGCCTATATCACGCTGCTACTCATGGCGCTGCCAGTGTTGGGCGTATTGCTGCGCGCGCCGACGCTGATGCCAGGGCTCATCGCCGCCATGGCCGGGGTTCTGGCGAGTAACCTCGTGCTCGGGCTGCGCCTGCCCATCCCGGTTACCCGCGCGGCGTTCGGCAAGGCGCAGAATGGCACGCTGCTGGGGCTGATACTCGGCGTGGGGGTGAGCAGCACCTGGGCGGTGGCGGCCTGGCTGCTGGTGGCGCCGAACCCGCTGGCCTGGCTCTCTCACATTCGCGGTTGAGCAGATGCGCGGGTCAGGCGCTGACGATCCGCCTCCAGAATCTCGCGCACCGCATCCGCGCTGTCCGCCGCCAGAGCGGCTGTGGCCACCGCCTCGCATTGCGCCATGTTCAGCGCGCGAATGGCGCGCTTGACCCTGAGGATGGCGTTGCCGTGCATGGAGAACTGTCGAATGCCCAGGCCCAGCAGCAGGGGTGCCGCCTGCTCCCGGCTGGCCAGCTCCCCGCACAGCGAGACCGGGATATTCGCCGCCGCCGCCGCCTGGGCGATGAGCCCGATGAGGCTGAGCACGGCGGGCTCCAGCGGGTCGTAGAGCTTGCTGCCCACCGGCAGGCCACGATCCGCCGCCAGCGTGTACATCGTGAGGTCGTTGGTGCCGATGGCAAAAAAATCGGCGTGGCGGGCGAGCTGGCGCACGGAGAGCGCGGCGGCGGGGGTTTCCAGCATGATCCCGAGCGGCGGCCGCTGCGCCGCCATCCGCAGGTTCTTGCGTCGCAACCGGCGCCAGACGCGCTCCAGTATCTCCCGGCTCTCGCGCAGCTCCGCCGCCAGCGTAACCATCGGCAGCATGATCCGCACCGGGCCAGTGCTGCCCGCGCGCAAAATGGCGGCGAACTGGGTCTCCAGCAGTGCCGGGTGGCGCAGCAGCAGGCGGATGCCGCGCAGGCCAAGGGCGGGGTTGGGCTCGATGTTCAGCGGGACATAGCCGCTCAACGCCTCCACCTCCTTGTCCGACCCCCAGTCCAGCACCCGGATCGTCACCGGGTCGCCATCCATCGCCTCCACGATGCCGCGGTAAATCTCGGTCTGCGTGTCCTCATCGGGCAGGGTCTCGCGGTTCATGAACATGAACTCGCTGCGCAGCAGGCCGATGCCGTGCGCGCCTGACTCCGCGATCATCGGCAGCTCGAAGGGTAGCTCAAGGTTCGCCTGCAACTCGACCGCCACGCCGTCCCGCGTCTCCGCCGCCAGCCGCTGCAACCGGGCGAGCGCACGGCGCGTGCGCAGCATCGCCGAAAGCCGGGTTTTGGCCGCCTCCAGGCTCGCCTCGGTCGGGTTGAGGATGATCTCGCCCGCGGTGCCATCGATGATCGCCAGCGCGCCCGGTATCACCGCCGCCAGCACCCCGGTGGCACCCAGCACGGTGGGCAGGCCGAGTGCGCGCATCATCACGGCGGTGTGGCCGTCCGCTCCGCCCTCCTCGGTGATGATACCGGCAAAATTGCTAGGCTGGATGAGCGCCGCATCGGCAGGGCGCAGCTCGCTCGCCGCCAGGATACTGCCCGGCGCCAGCCCCGCGAAGCTGCGAAACGGCTGGTGCGTGAGGTTGCGCAGCACCCGCCGGCCGATCTCGCGCACCTCCTCCGCGCGGCGCATCCGCCCGGCGCGGTCGGTCTCCGGCAGGTTGAGGATATGCTCCGCCTGCGCGTCGGCCTCCGCCTGCACCGCGGCCTCCGCGCCCTGCAATCCATCCTGCACCCGCAGCCTGATGCCACGGGTGAGGCGCGACTGCCCCAGCATGTGCAGATACGCCTCGATGAGCGGGGATATCTCGGCCTGGCTATGCTCGGGCAGGCCAGCCAGCCGGGCGCGCAGCTTGGTGAGCTGGTGGCGCGAGCGGGCCAGCGCCTCCTCCAACCGCGCCAGCTCGGCGGAGACATTCGAAGCGGAGATTTTTTTATGCGAGACGGTGAGCGCGGGCTCCGCTGCCTCATGCACCGGGCCGATGCCGATCCCCGGCACCACCGGATGGCCCGAAAAACGCTGCTCCTCGCAGTTGGAGCCTGATTGCCTAGCGTTAATCATGCTCCAGTCCTTATTTGGCGATCAATTTCATTGGTTTGGATCGAATCGCCCGATTCGATCCAAACCAATATTGATCTAGTCTGTCTCATGGAAGCCGGCCTCGATCAGCTCGGCGATGGCTGCCAGCGCCTCCCTCGCGTCGAACCCCTCGGCGGAGAGGCGCACGGTGCTACCGGGCCCGGCGCCCAGCATCATCAGCCCCATGATCGAACGCGCGGAGACCGACTGGCCGTCCTTGGCGACATCCACCGCCGCGCTGAAACGCTCCGCCAGCGTGACGAGCTTGGCCGCCGCGCGCGCGTGCAGCCCGCGCCGGTTGATGATGCCGACGTCGCGCTCCAGCACCGCGCCATCGCTCATCGGCACCGCCGCGATCCGGCCGCGCTATTCAGCGGCGTGCGGGGTGATGGCATGGGAAACCTCATGCCCGGAGCAGATATATTTCCGCCCGGCGGCCTCGGCGCATTGCACCGCCTCGGCCAGGGCCTGCGTGCCACGGATTTTGGCGAGCTTTACCAGCATCGGCAGATTCACCCCGCCGATGATCTCGACCCCCGGCTGGCTCAGCATGGACATCGCGAGGTTGCTCGGCGTGCCGCCGAACATGTCCGTCAGGAGGATCACCCCGTCGCCCTCGTTCACCTCACGCATCCGGCACGCGATCTCGGCGCGCTGGCTCTCGAATTCCGAGTCGGATTCGATGCACACCGTCGCCAGCTTTTTCTGCTTGCCCACGACATGCTCCATGGCGTCGCGCAGCGCATTCGCGAGCAGCCCGTGGGTAACGATTACCATTCCGATCATGCTAGAAGACTCATTCCTTGGCGTGTGCTTTCTCGATGGCGTGGACGGCGCTGAACTTCGCGGCTTCACGGTGGGTGACGCGCACAGCCCATCCCGCCCTGGCCAGATCATCGCCCAGTTTTTCAATCATCGTTACAGATCTGTGTTGGCCGCCGGTACATCCGATACATATTGTGGCATATTTTTTTCCTTCCTGCACGAATCTTGGCAATAAAAATTCAACGATTCCGCGCACATGTCTGTAGTATGCCGCAAAATCAGGGTCTTGCTCCATAAAACTTCTGATTTCAGGGTCCAGCCCGCATAATGGCCGGAGATCTGGATCATAGTAGGGGTTGCGCAGAAACCGGGCGTCGAAAACCAGGTCGGCGGCGGGCGGCAGGCCAGCGGGATAGGCGAAGGACACGAGCGAGATGGCCATGGCGGGCGAGTCCCGCCCGAAATTCTGCTCGATCATCGCCCGCAGGCGCGCCAGCGGCAGGTCGGACGTGTCGATGAGCAGGTCCGCGGCCTCGGCCAGCTGCGCGGTGAGCGCCCGCTCCAGCGCGACGCCGTCCGCCACGGCGCCGGTTTGGGCGAGCGGGTGGCGCCTGCGCGATTCGGAATAGCGTTGCAGCAGCGCCTCATCCGCCGCGCTGACGAACACGAGGTGCGGGCTGAGTCTTGCCTGCTGGCGCAGGCGGACCAGGGCCGCCAGCACGGCCTCCGCCGAGAAGCCACGGGAACGCGCGTCCACCCCGATGGCGAGATTCTGCTCCGCCCGGCTGGCCAGCTCCTCCAGTGTCGTCATCGGCGGGTTGTCCATGGTCTCAAACCCGAGGTCCTCCAGCGCGCGCAGCACGGAGTTTTTGCCGGCGCCGGAGAGGCCGGTGACAAGAACGAGGTTGATTTTTTTGCACCCGCTCATGCGGCGAATGCTCCGGCGAGCTGGGCCACGCGCCCGCAGGCGGCATCCAGCGCCAGCGTGACGCGCGCAACGGCGGCGGCGGCGGCGGGGTCGATTCGCGCCATCGGCAGGCCGGTAGGGCCGTGCGTGAGAGGCTCCGGCAGACGCTCCAATGCCAGGCCGAGGCCGATGACAAGCCGCAGCGGCGCGCTGGCGAGGCAAGGCAGGTGAAAGATGCCGAGGCCGCGCACCTCCAGCAGGCCTGACAAAGCGGCGGGCGCGCTGGCCTGGCCGTTTTCCACGAGCACCTGGTCGTCCGCCACCAGCATGAACCCCGCCCCGATGAGGCGGAGCAGAAGGTCTGATTTGCCAGCACCCGGCGGGCCCAGCAGCAGAACAGCTTCGTATCCATCCGGGCCAAGCCGGGCGGCGCATGAGGCGTGCAAGCGCATGATGGTGGAATGTGGCAAATTCTACCGGCAAGTGAAAGGGCTTGCCGTAAGATAAAGCTTTGATTACGGGTTTGTTCTCCTGGGGCGTTAACCCTTGGCGCGCTGGTAGGGGCTCTGTTGTTCCGCCGGGCTGCTCTGTTGCGCCAGGCCCAGCGCCGCGAGCAGCGCTGAAGCCGTATCGCCCCAAGCGGGCGGGCAGAAGCTGGTACGGATGCGCGCCTCCAGCGCCGCCACGCGGGCGGGATTCTCCAGCAGGTCACGGATCAGCGCACAGGCCTCGCCGGTGTCATCCGGGTCGAAATACAGGCAGAACTCCCCGCCTGATTCCGGGATGGCACCTTGGTTGGAGGCCACGACGGTTTTGCCATGGCTTAGGCTCTCGGTCACCGGCAGGCCCCAACCCTCATAGAAGGACGGAAAAACCGAGAATTCACAATGCTGGTAGAGATTGGCGAGTTGCGCCTCCGAGGGGCTCTCCACCCAGCGGATTTTGCCGCCAAACCAGGCGGCGTTGCGCAGTTGCTCCAGCAGATCCGTCGTGAGCCAGCCGAGCTTGCCCGCGAACACGAGATCCGGCACCGCTGAGCGCGGCAGGTCCTCGAGCAGCCGACGCCATACCCGCATCATCGCGTGGTGGTTCTTGCGCGCCTCGATGGTGCCGACCATCAGCACATACGGGTTCGGCTGTATCCGCGGCGATGGCTGGCCCGCGGGATCATTCGCGCCTACCGGCAGCACCAGCGGGCGCGCCGCCGGCTTGCCCGCGCCAGCGGCGCAACGCAGGAAATCCTTGGCCGTATTGTGCGAGACCGCGAACATCTGGTCGGCGTGCGGCACGACATCGGTCAGCCAGGTTGAAAAATCCTGCACCATGGTCTGGGTGCACCATTCGGGGAATAGGGCGGGGATCATGTCGTGCGCAAGGAGCGCGAAGCCGCAGCCCTGGGCCCGCATCGCACCCAGAAGCTCAGGATTGTACGGGCTGGTCCATGGCGCGCCGAGATTAACCAGCCAGTCGCCGGGCGCGAAGGTGATCGGCGGGCCTTGGAGGTCGAACTGATGGCCGCCGACGCCGCTTATGCGAGCGGGGTCGCCGCGCAACGGGGCCAGGGCCAGCTCCCGCGTGGCCTTGGCCGCCGTGCCTCCGGCACGGGCCAGCACGCCGAGCGGCAGGCGATATTGCAGCGGCAGGCGGCGCGCCGCCCGGGCGAGCGGGCTGGCCGAGCGGGCGACAGTCGGCACCGGCGGATGCGCTCTGGCGCCGGCTGCCAGAATACCCGCCTCCAACGCCGGGAAATGGATGCGCCGGAAGCCCTGTTGGCCCGGGTTACGGCGGCAAAACCGCACATCGCCGCTCGCCCCCGCCTGCCGCCAGACCGCCCGGTAGGTCTGGAAGCTGAAGCGCTGGATACCCGTCGGCCGGGATGCGCCGTGAAAATAACGGATCAGGTCTTCGACATCGAACCAGATCGTCAAGGCGGGCTCCCAGGCTCGGGTTGCAACTTTAGGTAATTTTATCCTGGCTCTAAATGCGTATGAATGCAATTTTTAATTGAGTATTAGTTTCACGATGTTGTTATCGTGAGGGAATTTCACCCGCGTTGCCCGGCGCGCGGCGATTGGCTAGAAGCGGACATGCGGATTCGGATGCTCAGCGCGGCGCTACTCACGGTCTTTGGCACCACCCTGGCGCTGGGGGCGACCCTGCCCGCGCGCGCGCCCGGCCTGTGGCGGAGCGTCACCACCGTGCTGGGGCCAGATGGCAAGCCGCTGCCAAATGTGAGCGATATCCTCACCTTCAGCTGCGTTGATCCGGCGACCGACCATAGGTTCTTCGTCAGCGGCGCGCGGGCCTGCTCCAGCTTTGCCATCACCGGGGCGGGCAGCCACTACAGCATTACGGGCAGCTGCACCCAGCAGGGCAAGCCGGTGCATATCCAGGAGAGCCTGGTCTATGCCAGCGCGCACAGCGTGACCCTGCGGGCGCTGCTGCAAACGTCCATCGGGCCGATGCAGGTGACCTCGCAGCTGCAATGGCAGGGGGAATGCCCGGCCGGCGTGCTGCCCGGCGATGAAGGCAGCATGGCAGGCGGCGTGTTCCATAAGACCGACAATATCGATTCCCCCAACACCCCGTAGAGCCGGATGACATCTAATGGAATCACCCTGTGATCCCATTAGATGTCTGAATCCGCCTCTAAGATATGTATAGAGGGCGATTCAGACATGAAGATGAGCCGAAGGCGCGTCATCTTTATGTCATCGCACTCTAGGCCGGTTAAAAACCTCGGCCTGATCACGGCGCTGGGTTTTGCCTCCGGCCTGCCGCTGGCGCTCTCGGGCTTCGCGCTGCGCATGTGGCTGGCATCCGACCATCTGGGACTGGGCGTGATCGGCCTGACCGCGAATATCGGCCTCGCCTATAGCGGTAAATTTTTATGGGCGCCGCTGTTTGATGAGGTGCCGCCGCTATTTTTAGGCCGCCGCCGGGGCTGGCTGCTCAGCGTGCAATTTTTGCTGGTGCTGTGCATCGTAGCGCTTGGATTCTCCAACCCGGGGGCGGCGGTGGGGGTTACGCTAGCCATCGGCGCGCTGCTCGCTTTTGTGTCCGCGAGCCAGGATATTCTGATCGACGCCTGGCGGATCGAGACCTTCGAGCCACGCCACCAGGGCGCGGCGCTGGCGGGCTATATCTGGGGCTATCGCGGCGCCATGCTCGTCTCGGGCGCCGGGGTGATCGCGCTGTCCGCCAGAACCGGCTGGCATATGGCGATTATGAGCGTGGCCGGGCTGGCGCTGGTGGGGCCGGTGGCAACATTGCTGGCCGCCGAGCCCAATGTGGCGCGCGTGGCCGGTGTTGCAGGTTTCGGCGCGCGTTTCAGCCAGGCGGTGCGCGCACCTTTGCTGGAATTTCTGTCCCGCCGCGGGGCGATGGTCATCATCGCCTTCATCATCCTGTTCCGCCTGGGGGAGGCGCTGGCCGGGGTGATGCTGCCGCCCTATTACACTTTTTTGGGCTTCAACCGCGCCGCCATCGCGCTCGCCAACGGGCCGGTATCGCTCGCCGCCACGCTGGCGGGTGCCGCGCTGGGCGGTGTGCTGGTCGCGCGCCTCGGCGTGGGCCGCGCCCTGCTGGTCACCGCGTTTTTCCAGACCGCGGCGCTGCTGATGTACCCGGCGCTGGGGCTGTTCCCCGGTGAGCCGCATATGCTGGTGGCGACCTCGGCGCTGGAATCCTTCGCCGAGGGCTTCGCCGATGCGGCGTTCCTCACCTATCTCTCGGGCCTGTGCAATCCGGAATATACGGCGACGCAATACGCCCTGCTCTCCTCATTGGCACCGCTGGCGCTGCG
>JAJZGI010000079.1 GCA_021798575.1 Pseudomonadota bacterium
ACGGCGCCGCTCAATCCCAGTAATAATCTCCATCCCAAACCGTCCCCGCTCACAACGACGCTCATAGAAGCGCCCTTATGAGCGTTCACTGCGAAGCCGAGGTAGGCGGTTCAGACCGGATGGATACTGCAGGATCATCGAACGATCAAAGGTTTTTATGTGACTTATGTGAAGCAGTTAAATCAAGAAAACGATATCCTCTAAAACTGACATGCGCTTCGGCCAGATAGGTGAGAAAGCGCTGGCAATAGACGGCGGCGTTGTCACGGCAGATTTTGGCGAACAGGGCGCCGTGGCGCTCGCGCCGTTCGTTGAGGCTCATGCCCAGTGCGTCATGAATGGTGCGTGCCACCGCCTCGGCGTCATACGGGTTGACGATGAGCGCTTCGGTCATCGTCTCGGCGGCGCCCGCGAAGCAGGAGAGGATCAACACGCCGGGATCGTGATGGTTCTGTGCCGCGACGAACTCCTTGGCGACCAGGTTCATGCCATCGCGAAGCGGCGTGACCAGCCCGATACGCGCCACCCGGTAAAACCCGGCCAATGTGCGGCGCGAGAGGGTGCGGGTCATGTAACGGATCGGCACCCAATCAAAATCCGAGAAGCGGCCATTAATGTCGCCGGTCTTGCGGTCCAGTTCGCGGCGCAGGTCGCGGTATTCGTGGACCTCCTCGCGTGAGCGGGCGGCGACCTGGAGCAAGCTGATCTGGCGCACATGCTCGGGGTAATGGGAGAGCAGGCGGCTGAACGCCTCGAAGCGGTTGGGCAGGCCCTTGGTATAGTCGAGCCGGTCGGCGCCGATGGCCAGCACGCGCCCGGCCAGGCTCTCAACCAGTCGGCGCGTGTCGACGCCGCGCGCGGCGCGGGCCGCCATGGCGCTGAAGCCATGCGTGTCGATGCCCGCCGGCACCACCACCGCGCGTACGTTATGCGTCCCCAGCCACACATGCTCGCCATCCGTTACGGCCCCGCCCAGCAGCTCGCGCAATGTCTCGAAGAAATTATCGCGGTCGCGCTGGGTCTGAAAGCCGACGACATCAGCCGCGCACAGCGTCGAGACCAGCTCGGCCGCGGTCGGCAGAACCTGCAGCACGATCGAGGGCATGAAGGGAATATGCAGGTAGAAGCCAATGCGGTTGGTGACGCCAAGCACGCGCAGCTCGGCGGCCAGCGGGAAAAGCTGGTAGTCGTGAATCCAGATCAGATCATCATCGCGCAGCAACGGCCGCAGAGCCTGCGCAAAGGCGCGGTTGACTCGGCGATAGCCCTCGTAATCCTCGCGCCGGTAGGTGAACAGCCCGGTGCGCAGATGCAACAGCGGCCAGAGCGCGCTGTTGGAGAAGCCCGCATAGAATTGCGCGTGGTCGGCCTCACTCAGGTCTATGGTGGCGAAGGTGATGCCATCCGCTTCCTTGACCACCGCCGTCTCCGAGGTGGCGGCGGTGCGCTTGCCGCTCCAGCCGAACCAGAGCGAGCCGGGCGTGAGGGCGTCGGCCAGCGCCACGGCCAAGCCGCCGGCGCGCGCGCCGCGCTCATTCGGTACGCGGTTTGAGACTACGACGAGCCGCGCCATAGGCCATCCTCCCAGCTTCGTGACAGACGCATGGCCGACACAATTAGGCCGACCTGCGAATAGGTTTGCGGAAAATTGCCCCAGAGGGCGCCGGTTTTGGTGTCCAGATCCTCAGACAGCAGGCCAGCATGGTTGCGGTGAGCGATGATAGTTTCAAACAAGGCGCGGGCGGTCTCGCGGCGGCCTGCCATCGCCAGGGCGTTCACATACCAGAAACTGCAGATGAGGAAGGCCGTCTCGGGTGGGCCGAAATCATCCGGGGCTTCATAGCGGAGCAGGAAGCCATCGCGCATCAGGCGTGTTTCCATCACGTCCAGCGTATTAAGGAATTCGGTGGAGGTGGCAGGGATCATGCCGATCTCGGGGAGCAGCAGCACCGAGGCGTCGAGCACCGGTGCGTCAAGCACGCCAGAAATCCAGCCCTCGCCCGGGACCACCATGCGGGCGAGAATCTCATCGCGCAGCTCGGCCGCCTGCTTATCCCAGGCTTCGGCCTCGGCGAATTCGCCCACCGCACGGGCGATAAGGCCAAGCCGCGACAGCGCCGCCCAGCACATGGCCGCCGAGAATGTATGCACGCTCTCACGGGTGCGGAACTCCCACAGCCCAGCATCGGGCTGGAGGGCGATGCGGGCCGCCGTGCGCCCGAGCGGGCAGAGGCGGCGATAGAGGGTGAGGTCGCCGCGCGCGGGCAGCCGGGCGTCGAAGAACATCTGCACCAGGCTGAGCACGATGGCGCCATAGGCGTCGTTCTGGCGCTGGCCGCGCGCGGCATTGCCGATGCGCACCGGGCCGATGCCCTTATAGCCTGGCAGGGCAGTGGCGATCTGCTCTTGGGTGTCCATGCCGGGCGCGATGGTAAAGAGCGGCGCCACCTCGGCATCAGGGTCGCGGAGCATGGTGTCGACCACGTAATTGAGGAAATTCTCCATCGTGCGGGTGGCGCTTAAGCGGTTCAGCGCGCTGATGGTGAAATAGGAATCGCGTGGCCAGCAGAAGCGGTAATCCCAGTTGCGCGAGGAGCCGGGCGCCTCGGGGATGGAGGTGGTGAGCGCCGCCACCACGCCGCCTGTATCGTCGAAGGTGCAGAGTTTGAGGGTGATGGCAGCGCGGATCACTGCCTCCTGCCACTCGAAGGGGATGTGGAGGTCGGCAACCCAGGTTTGCCAGTAGGTCATGGTTTCCTTGAAGAACTGGTCGACCAGCGGGGCGGTGGCGGTGGTGAGCGACTCATCGGGCCCCAGCACAAAATGCACAGGGCGGCCCAATGCGAAGCTCTCCTCCTGCAAAAGGTAGGAGAGTGGCATGTCGGTGGTGAGACGCACGGCAAGCGTGGGCCCGGCGTAGCGCACATGATGGCTGCCCACGATCACATTTGGGACGGTGGCGCCGTAATCGAAGCCGGGGCGCAGGCGGACCGTGAGACGGGGCTGGCCGGTGACCAGCTCGATGCGGCGCATGAGTATGGCGGGGCGGAACATGCGCCCGAACTGGCGGAAGCGGGGGCAGAAATCGGTGATGCGCACGGTGCCGCCGTGGCGGTCGTGCAGCAGTGTCACCATGATGGCGGAATTGGCGAGGTAATATTGCTCGGAACGTTCAAAATCGGCCAGTACGGCATCAAAATAGCCGCGTTCGGGTGCGTCCCCGCCGAGCAGGGCGTGGAACAGCGGGTCGCCATCAAGCCGCGGGTAACAGCACCACACATGTCGGCCCTTCTGGTCGATGAGCGAGGCGATCGCCCCGTTGCCGATGACAGCGTAATCAAGCCCGGCCATGAGGAGTCTCCGTGGCGGTTTTGTGAATGGTTTCGAGCCAGCCGCGCACGCGCCCCGGCTGGCCGCCAAAGTTACGCGCCACATGCAGCCCGGCACCGCCTTCGCTGAAAGCGGCGGCGATGGCGGCTTCGTCGGTCACGTCATCGCCGACGAAGAAGGGGAGGCGGCCTTGGTAGGGCGGGCGGGCCATGTACCAGGAGAGGGCGCGGCCCTTGCCGGTGTTGGGCGGGCGGACCTCAAAGGCGCGCGAGGCGGGTAAAATTTCACCGCGCCCCCCGACCAGTTGGCGCAGTGCGTGCAGCACCTGCCCCTCCAACGCCGGGACCTGGCGAAAATGCACGGTGAAGCCCAGGCTCTTGGGCTCAATCAGCAGGCCCGGCAGGCGGGCGGCGAAACGCTCCATCTCGGCGCGCCAGCGGTCCATCTCGGGCACGGGCTGGACGAGGCGGGTGACGGCGCCGGCGGCGTCGCGCACCAGGGCGCCGTGCTCGGCGGCAGCGGGGAAGCCGGGGCCGAATAAAGCATCGACATCACTCAGCCTGCGGCCGGTAAGGAAGGCGAACGCCCCGCCCAGAGCGGCCTGGATGGCGCGCAGCGTGCCGACCAACCCCTCGGGTACGCGCACGCCATCCGGGGTGGGGGCAAAGTCGAGCAGCGTGCCGTCAATATCAAGGAAAAGGGCCGTGCTTTCGGGGGGGAGTGCCTGGCTCATGGTGCGGCCGCGCCCAAACGGATGGTCTGGTGCGGGAAAGACATTTCGATATCAATCTCATTGAGCCGGTACTTTAATTCGCGCAGTGCCGCCGATTCCGCGAGGCTTACCGCCGGCGCAATCCAGATGACAACAACACGGGCCAGCCCTGGCCGCATAAACTTCTCCATTCGGTTCCGGAAGAGAATTGGTCTGGCCTTCCCCGCAAGAACGGCCAATCTCCTCCACTTAAATGCGCAAAACGCGTGGTGGGCGTGCGAATAATGCGCGCCTATGCCGAAAAGACATAATCTCGCCGCGGGGGCACGCAATGTCAACCCTTGCGGGATGCTTTTGATATTATCTTGTATTTTACAGGAAAAATTTTATATCTTCAGAAGTTTATGGATAAATCTGTAATGTTCCAGACAGGTTTGCGCGTATCCGTTAAGGACCGGACACTGGAGATTAGCGGCGGAAAATCAAAGTCGGAGCATCCATGCGCAATGCCCGCGTGCCAGACAGAAAGTTTGATCATGCGTGAGGAACAGTTCGATTATATCATCGTTGGCGGTGGCTCTGCCGGGTGTCTGCTTGCCAACAGGTTGAGCGAGGATCCCGCCATGCGGGTGCTTCTGCTCGAGGCCGGCAAGAAGGATAATTATCCCTGGATTCACATTCCCGTGGGGTATCTCTATTGCATCGGCAATCCCCGGACTGACTGGCTCTACCGCACCCAGCCCGAACCAGGGTTGAACGGGCGTGTGCTGCGCTATCCCCGCGGCAAGACGCTGGGTGGCAGTTCGTCGATCAACGGCATGATCTATATGCGCGGACAGGCGCGCG
>JAJZGI010000080.1 GCA_021798575.1 Pseudomonadota bacterium
TTCCAATTTGGCGCGATCCTTGGCGGTAACAGTAAATGTGATCCCATTGCGCATCCCCAAGACTTGCACACCCAAGGCATGGGGGGAATCCTAAGCAGGACTCAAATGTATGATTTTATCCACTAGAGGGGCGGATTCATGAATGGGGCGCGCTGTATCAGGCCTATCTTGCCAATCATCTGCGCGCGCATGGCGTGGAAGTAGGACTCGACGCCCGCACGGAGATGGCGAAACTCTCCGCCGTGCCGGAGAGCATCGTGGTGCAATTCAGCAAGCGGACCATGGGCGGCACCTCAGCCGCACGGGCTTATGCGGGATCCCTTGGCCTTGATTGGGAAACGCTTACCCCTGCCCGTAAAATCGCATTACTGAAAGCTGGGGTGCAGAATCCGCGCGAGGCCAAGAGTGATGATGTCAGCGACCTCGCTGCCTGGCGGGCGATGGCGGAAAGGTTGGGCTACAGGCATCGCAGCGTCTTGCGCCCCAGTGAAATTGCCCCTCTGCCGAGCCGGGAGCAGCGGCTGGAGACCGCTTTCCAGGCCGCACTGCCGCTGCTGGGCAGGCAATTTGATCGACGGGCGGTAATTGATGGTGCGGATGCCCGGATTGCCGCCGCCAAGGGGCTGATCACGGTGGGGATTGGCGAGGCCGGTGATGTCGACGCAATCACTCAAGCTTTCCGGGAGCGCGGTGTTCAGCGCCGGGGTGAGGACGCCGCGTTGATCTGGGGGCGTGTGCCGGGGCGCCAGGGCAGGGACAGGATGGCGGTGACCACGACGCTCGAGCTTCGTGAGGAACAGAGGCTCATCGAGACGGCGCGGGTTGGGGCGCGGGACCACAGTGCCGCGCTCTCGCGCAAAGCCATCGCGGCGACGGTGGCCTCATTCCCGGAGATCGATTTTACCAGCGCGCATGGAAGGGCGCAGCGGCGGATCATCGAGCAGCTTGGTGCTGGCGGGCGGGTGGGGCTCGCCATCGGCGTGGCGGGCTCCGGCAAGAGCACATTATTGAAGCCGTTGGTTCGGGCCTGGCAGGCGGATGGCAGGGTGGTTCACGGCATCGCCTTGGCGTGGCGGCAGTCGGATGATCTGGCGGAGGCGGGGATAGCAGCTGCGAATACACGCGCCGTGACGGCGTTCTTGCGGGATGTGGAGCGGGGAAAACTGATCCTTGGCCGCAAAACCGTCGTGGTCGTTGATGAAGTGGGGTTGCTCGGCACGCGTCAACTGAACGCCATCATGGCGGCGCAGGCACGGATAGGCTTCCAACTGGTCATGATTGGTGACCCCAAGCAGATGCAGGCGGTGGAGGCCGGGCCGGTGATCGAGCTGCTGCACCGGGCCTTGGGCCCCGGCAAGGTGCCGGAACTGGCCTCGTCGGTCAGGCAAAAGGCGGAGGACGAGCGCGAGACCGTGCTGATGTTCCGCAATGGTCAGACAGAGGAGGCCGTGCGCCGCAAGGATGCAAACGGCACGTTGCAGGTTGTGCTGGGCGGGTATGAGGAGGCAGTGGCGCAAACGGCTTCCTTATGGCGGCAGCGGCTTGAGGCGAACCGGGATCGACCGGACTTCAGCATTTCGGTGAGCGCGCCGAGTAACGCGGAGGCGCATGACATCAGCCTGGCCATCCGCCAGCAGCGCCGGGCCATGGGAGACATTGGGCCGGATCAGATCACGGTCAAAGCCACCGATGGGGCGGGTGAGCGGGAGTATGAACTGGCGCTTGCCGTGGGGGACCGCGTGCGGTTCTTCCGGCGTACAAATGCCAAATTCACCGAGACCGGCACGGTCGGGAATATCGGCCGCAACGGGTCAGTGTTGGAAATTGTCACCATCGACGCCGCCGGGCTGACTTTGCGGAATGCCGCGGGCAGGGAAGGGGTGGTCGCCTGGGATACATTGCGGGGTGAGGCCGGCGGCAGGGTGCAGTTGGCCTATGGTGATGCGCTGACCACCAATACCGCGCAGGGCACCACCGTGACGGAGCATATTCATACGATGCCGGGGGGCACGAAACTGGTCTCGGCGTTTGGTGCCTATACGTCGGGCAGCCGACATCGGGAGCAGAGTTTTATCGTGACATCGGAGGGGGCGGAGCGGGCTGAGGTGATTGCCCGGCGGCCGCTGGGCGACCGGCGGGAGATTGGGCGCGGTGATCTGGTGAACAACATCATCCGCAATTTTGCGCAAGCGCCCGAGAAGGAGGCGGCGCTGGCATTGATTGATCGTGCCGTTGGCCTGCGGCGTGGTGCGGTCCACGCGATGCAGAAGGTCCATCGGGCCGCGGAAGCGCGCGGGGGCGGCCTGGAGCAGGCCTCGATGCTGCGAGAACGGATGTTAAGCCGCCGGGTTGCACAGGCGTTCGCCGAGATTCTGCCCGGTTTAGCGGCGCAATTGCGCCGACATGGCGGGGCATTGGCACAGGTTGCCCGTATCGGCGCGAATGTGGCGGAAATTCTTGCCAGCCTTGCCCGCCGTCAATCGGCAGGCCGCGAGAGCGATGTGGGATTTTGGCGTGAACTGAGCCAGCGAGCGGATCGAGTACCAGGTTGGTCGGATCAACCCCGGCCATCGCGGCGGCGCGGGCGGTGATAAGAGTAACAACATTGTATTGTATAATGCGCTACTATTATCTATATGCATCCCATGACAAAAGCCACTGCCATGAGCGCCACAGCCAAGCGCAAGGACCATCCGCTCTCGATGCGGCTGCCGGAAGGTGACATCGCCATTATCGACCGTGCAGCTGATTTGCGTGGGCGCTCGCGGACGGATTTTGTGCGCGAGGCTGCGGTGCGAGCCGCCGAGGAAGTGCTCATGGAAAGCACGCTGGTGCGTATGAGCGCAGAGGGGTTTGAGGCGTTCGTTCAAGTCGTCTCCGCGCCTGCCGCGCCCGTGCCGGAAATGGTGGCATCCCTTCGCCGCAAGGCGCCGTGGGAGAAGGCGACGGCAAAGCGTTGATGGTGGTGGCGCTGCTCTCCCCGCCAGAGTTGCTGAATGCCGGTCACGATGTATTCCAATTCTTCTGCGGCAAGCCCTCGCTCGACCATTGGCTGAAAACCCGGGCGCTGGCCAACCAGCAAAAGGGGTTTACGGTGGTCATGGTCGTTCACGCGGAGGACCGCGTGGTTGGTTATTACGGCCTGGCGCCCACCGCCATTGTGCCCGCCAGCCTGCCGCGCGCGATCCGTACTGGCCAGCCGCCAAACCCGGTGCCGTGTATTCTGCTCGGGCAACTTGCGACGGATAGCACTTGGAGTGGGCAAGGGATTGGCCTGGGATTGTTCAACCACGCCCTGGCCCGCAGCGTGAACGGCGCCGCGCTGATCGGCGGACGGGCGCTGATCGTCAATGCCGTTGATGATGAGGCCGCTGCGTTCTGGCGCCGCCGAGGCTTTCTGCCGTCGAAAGATGACGGGTTGGTACTATTCCGGTCGATTGCCGATATCGCCGCTTCGCTGGCGGATGGATGATTTGATCACGCGAATATTTGTGTATTTTTCTTAAAATACTTTCTGTTTTATTGACAAATCGTTAGGTGGCGGGCTTTATCGGCTGAAACAATCGGTTGGTGTGCCATGAACCATGTGTTTAAGCTTGTCTGGAACCGCGCGCTGGGCATGCTGGTGCCGGTCCCGGAGGTGGTGACATCGCCTGGCCGTGGGGGTCGGCGGTTGCCGCGCCGGGCGCGGCGCAAGCTGGCGGCGCGGGGGCGCAATGTTCTCTCGGGCGCGATTCCGCTGGGGCTGGTGCTGTTTCCGTTCCAGGCGGCGGCGTTGCCGACCGGCGGGCAGGTGGTGAGCGGGCAGACCACGCTCTCGCAGAGCGGCAACACGCTGGATGTGAACCAGTCCAGCCAGAAGACGATCATCGACTGGCAGAGCTTTGGCGTGGGCGCCAACCAGACGGTGAATTTCCGCCAGCCGGGGGCGAGCAGCGTGGCGCTGAACCGCGTTCTGGGCGATGATTCCAGCGCGATCTACGGGCGGATCAACGCCAATGGCCAGGTGTTCCTGGTCAACCCGAATGGGGTGTATTTTGCGCCCGGCGCGCAGGTAAGCGTGGGCGGGCTGGTGGTCTCCACGGAGAATATCAGCAACCAGGATTTCAACGCCGGGAACGATCATTTTTCCGGCTCCAGCCCCAACGGGGTGGTGAACAAGGGCAGCATCACGGCGGCGCCCGGCGGCTATGTCGCGTTCATCGGTGCGTCGGTGGACAACGAGGGGCGGATCGTCACCCCGGGCGGCACGACCGCATTGGGCGCGGGTGGCTCGGTTGATCTCAGCTTCTCCAGCAACAGCCTGGTGCATTTCCAGGTGAGCTCGGCGGCGTTGAACGCGGCGGTGAAAAACGGCGGCGCGATCGTCGCGGCCAACGGCACGGTTATCCTCTCGGCGCAGGCGCGCAACGCGCTGTTGCAGACGGTGGTGAACAATACCGGCGTGATCCAGGCGCAGGGTGTGGCGCAGCACGGCGGGGTGATCCAGCTCCTGGGTGGCGCCAGCGGCAGCACGGTGAACAGCGGCACGCTGGATGCGGGCTCGGCGACGGGTGCGGGCGGGCTGGTGCAGGTGACCGGCCAGCATGTGGTGGTGAGCCGGGGTGCCCGGGTGATCGCGACGGGCTATGTCGGCGGCGGGAGCATCAATGTCGGCGGCGGGGTGCATGGCGCGGGGCCGCTGCCGCAGGCGCTCACCACCACAGTGGCCCAGGGCGCGGTGCTGGATGCGAGTGCCACCGGGCAGGGTGCTGGGGGCACCATCAGCGTATGGTCGGACGTGGCGGACGCCGGCTCCATCACGCAGGCGGATGGCACATTCCTGGCGAAAGGTGGGCCGCAGGGCGGGGC
>JAJZGI010000049.1 GCA_021798575.1 Pseudomonadota bacterium
CGCCATCGATCGCTTCATGGTGGAGAACAATCAGGACCCAAAACCATTCCAGTGGACCAAAAAGCCACACGAGATTTTGGCCGCAGTAAAAAGAGGGCACCAAGTGTTGGATTCTATCCACTAGAATAAAAAATACCGTTGCGCCATCGGCAGCACCTCGGCGGGCTCACACACCAGCAGCTCGCCATCCGCCCGCACCTCATAGGTCTCGGCATCCACCTCGATATTCGGCGTCGCATCGTTATGGATCATCGATTTCTTCGAGATCCCACCGCGCGTGTTCTCAACGGCGACCAACTGTCGCGTCAGGCCCAGGGTCTTTCCAATGTCAGCATCCAGTGCCGCACCGGAGACGAACAGCAGCGAGGATTCCGCCAGCGCCCGCCCATAGGCGCCGAACATCGGCCGATAGTGCACCGGCTGCGGCGTGGGGATCGAGCCATTCGGGTCGCCCATCGCCGCCATCACGATACTGCCGGATTTGAGCACCAGGTCAGGCTTCACGCCGAAAAACATCGGGCTCCAGAGCACGAGGTCCGCCAGCTTGCCGGGCTCGATCGAGCCGACATGCGCGCTCATCCCCTGCGCGATCGCCGGGTTGATGGTATATTTGGCGATATAGCGCTTCACCCGGTTGTTATCAGCCCGCCCATCGCCCGCCAGCGCGCCGCGCTGCATCTTGTTTTTGTGCGCGGTCTGCCAGGTGCGCAGAATCACCTCACCCACCCGGCCCATCGCCTGGCTGTCGGACGAGATCATCGAGAGCACGCCCAAATCGTGCAGAATATCCTCCGCGGCGATCGTCTCCCGGCGGATGCGGGATTCCGCAAAGGCGATGTCCTCGGGCATCGCGGGGTCCAGATGATGACACACCATCAGCATGTCCAGATGCTCATCGAGCGTGTTCACCGTGTAGGGCCGGGTCGGGTTGGTCGAGCTCGGCAGCACATTCGCCAGCCCGGCGACGCGTATGATATCCGGCGCATGGCCGCCGCCCGCACCCTCGGTATGGAAGGCGTGGATGGTCCGGCCCTGGAACGCGGCGATCGTATCCTCGACAAACCCGCTCTCGTTCAGCGTGTCGGAGTGCAGCATCACCTGCACGTCGAATGCATCGGCCACGCCTAGGCAACAATCGATCGCGGCTGGCGTGCTGCCCCAGTCCTCATGCAATTTCAGCGATGACGCACCAGCGCGGATCTGCTCCTCCAGCGCGCCCGGGTGGGAGGCATTGCCCTTGCCGCAGAACGCGAGGTTCACGGCAAATCCCTCCGCCGCCTGCAACATCCGCGCGAGGTGAAACGGCCCCGGCGTGCAGGTGGTGGCCATGGTGCCGGTGGCGGGTCCGGTCCCACCCCCCACCATCGTGGTGATCCCCGATGCCAGCGCCTCATCCACCTGCTGCGGACATATGAAGTGGATATGCGCGTCGATCCCCCCGGCGGTCAGAATCTTCCCCTCGCCCGCGATGATCTCGGTCCCCGGCCCGATGATGATATCCACGCCCGGCTGCACATCCGGGTTGCCCGCCTTGCCGATCCGCGCGATCCTATCGCCAACGAGCGCAACATCGGCCTTCACGATCCCCCAATGGTCGATGATCAGCGCATTGGTGATCACGGTGTCCGCCGCCCCTTGCGCATTGGTCATCTGGGATTGCCCCATCCCATCGCGGATCACCTTGCCGCCGCCGAACTTCACCTCCTCGCCATAGATCGTATGGTCGCGCTCCACCTCGACCCATAATTCCGTATCAGCCAGCCGCACGCGGTCGCCCACTGTTGGGCCGAACATATGCGCATAGGTGTCGCGGCCGATCCTCACCA
This sequence comes from Pseudomonadota bacterium, assembly GCA_021798575.1. Classification (GTDB taxonomy): domain Bacteria; phylum Pseudomonadota; class Alphaproteobacteria; order Acetobacterales; family Acetobacteraceae; genus Acidocella. The sequence goes on from JAJZGI010000049.1 coordinate 1,827, forward strand.
TCACAAATCCCCCATCGTGAGGCCGCGGAACCCGAACACCCGCCGCGCCCCGCGCAGCGGAATCAGCGTGACCTCCCGGCTCTGCCCGGGCTCGAACCGGATGGCGGTGCCAGCGGCGATATCCAGGCGCATCCCATGCGCCGCCGCGCGGTCGAACGCGAGCGCCGCGTTGCATTCGGCAAAATGATAATGGCTGCCGACCTGGATCGCCCGGTCGCCGGTATTGGCAACGGTCAGGCGCGTCCGCTTCTGCCCTTCATTCAGCTCGATCTCGCCCTCCTGCGTGACAACCTCGCCGGGGATCATGGGGTGGCGTGGCGGCGCATCACTCATCGGATCGGCGCATGTACGGTCACGAGCTTGGTCCCATCGGGGAAGGTCGCCTCGACCTGCACGTCCTCGATCATCTCGGCCACACCCTCCATCACCTGCGCGCGGGTGATCACATGCGCGCCCGCCTCCATCAAATCCGCCACCCGCCTGCCATCGCGCGCCCCTTCGATGACAAAGTCGGTGATCAGCGCGATCGCCTCGGGGTAGTTCAGCAGCACCCCACGCTCGAGCCGTCGCCGCGCCACCATCGCGGCCATCACGACGAGCAACTTGTCCTTTTCACGCGGCGTCAGGTTCAATCCATGCTCCTCAATTCTGCCAGCTGCGCGGCAGGGGCGCACCCCGCCTGCATATGTCCAGCGCCGCGACCACGCATTTTTGCAGGCAAGCCGCATCCGGCGCAAGTATTCGCGCCCGCAGCACGCCGTCACTCCAAGTGGCCCCGGCATCATGGCCCGCCAGCGCGTCGCGCAGCGCGCTCAGCAGCATCGCCGCATCCGCCGCCACGCATATCACGCTGGCCACCGCCACCGCGCCATTGCCCAGCGCCCGGCGGGCCAAAAGCGCGCTGATATCGCCATCCAGCCGCGTCATCTCCTGCACCAGCAGCACCCCGTCCCGGCGCAATATGGTGCAGTCGCGCAACATCCCGCGCCGCACCCGCTCGCCCATCGCCTGCCGCCCGAAAACCACGCTCTCCACGCCGACATACTCGGCGTCTCCGATAAGGTCGATCTCCAGGCGTCGGCGCAGGGCAAAACCATCGAATAAAATCGTCTGCTGCGGCAGATATTCCAGCCGCGCCCCGGCGCCCACGGTAATGCGCGTGTCAATGCGCGCCAGCTCGCCCTCCTGCGCCCGATAAACCCGCTCCGCCGCCTGGGTTGTCACACAGGCCCGGGCCTGCTCGCCCAGCCGGATGCCGGCGTCCAGCGCATCCCCACCGGCGATACCCCCCGAGATATTCAGGCTCACCGCCTCGCACACCGCCGGTTGCACCGGGTGCGTGAGCCGCGCCTTCAAACAGCCCTGCTGATAAAAATTCTCGATCCGCGTGCGCCCCGCCACATCCCGCTGGAAGCCAAGCTCCAGCCTGCCCCGCGCCCGTTGCGGCAAAATCAACTCCTGGCGCAGCGGCACATGGTTCATCGCCCGAGCATACATAACCCGCACCCCCCGGCAATACGCGGTTCAACCCACAACCGCTCGATTCCCAAACCGGCGGCATTGCGCTATCCTGGCCGCATGAACGAAATTCGGGCAATAGGGTCGGCGCTGGACGATCTGGCAATGCTGGCCGAGGTCGAGCGCAAGCTGCTCTGGCTCTCCGCCTGGATGATCCACAACGCCAACCATCTTCGCCCCAACCGGGACGGCATGAAGGTCGGCGGCCATCAGGCCTCCTGCGCCTCCGTCACCGCGATCATGACCGCCCTGTATTTTGATACCCTCCGCCCGCAGGACCGCGTGGCGGTAAAGCCCCACGCCGGGCCGGTGCTGCACGCCGTCAACTACCTGCTGGGCCGCCAGAGCGTGGAGCAGATGGCCGGGCTGCGCCAGTTCGGCGGCGCGCAAGCCTACCCCTCGCGCACTCGGGACGCCGAGATCGACTTCTCCACCGGCTCCGTCGGGCTGGGCGTGGCGCTCACCAGCTTCGCCTCGATGATGCAGGAATATGTCCGCGCGCACGGCATGACCCCGCCCGGCAGCCCGCCCGCGCGCCATATCGCCATCGCGGGGGACGCCGAGCTGGACGAGGGCAACATCTTCGAGGCCCTGCTGGAGGGCTGGAAGCATGACGTGCGGGACGTCTGGTGGGTGGTGGACTACAACCGCCAGAGCCTGGACAGCGTGATGCCGGATCGCCTGTTCGGCCGTTTCGAGGGCCTGTTCCGGGACATGGGCTGGCGCGTCATCACCCTAAAATACGGCAAACGCCTCCAGGCCTGCTTCAATCGCCCGGGTGGCAGCTCGCTCCGCGGCTGGATCGACGCCTGCCCCAACTCCACCTATTCCGCGCTCACCTTCCAGGGTGGTGCGGCCTGGCGTCAGGCCATCCTCGCCGATATCGGCAAATCGCGCGGCGTGCGCGCCATCATCGACCCGCTGGACGACATCCAACTGGCGGCCCTGATGACCAACCTCGCGGGTCACGACCTCGCAACCCTGCGCGAGAGCTTCCGCGCGGCTGCAGAATCGGACCAGCCGACCGTCTTCCTGGCCTACACCATCAAGGGCATGGGCCTGCCCTTCGCCGGCCACAAGGACAACCACGCAGGCATGATGACGCTGGAGCAGATGCACGAATTCCGCGATTCCATGCACATCCGCCCCGGCCATGAATGGGCGCGCCTTGAGGGTCTGGCCGCCCCCCGCGCCGTTGAGCGCTTCATCGCCAGCGTGCCGTTCGCCGCACCGCTCGCCCCCACCGGTCGGCATCTCCCCGCCCCGCCAATCCCCATCCCCGCCCGCCTGCCGCAGCCCCGCACCACCGGGCGGCGCATGAGCACGCAGTCCGGCTTCGGTGAAATCCTGGGCGAGATCGGCCGCGCCGAGGGTGAGAGCGCGGCCCTGGCCCGCCACATCATCACGATGAGCCCGGATGTCGCGGTCTCCACCAACCTCGGCCCCTGGATCAACCGCCGCGGCGTGTTCGATCGGCACGCGCCCGGTGCCACGGTGGGCCAGCATATGGAGCTTGGCATCGCCGAGCAGAATCTGTTCCTCCTGCTGGGTGCCGCCGGGCTCAGCCACGCGCTCAACGGCGCCCGCCTGCTGCCCATCGGCACGGTGTATGATTCCTTCGTCAACCGCGGGCACGATGCGCTGTTCTACGCCTGCTACCAGGATGCGCGCTTCCTGCTCGTCTCCACGCCAAGCGGCATCACCCTGGCGCCCGAGGGCGGGCAGCATCAGGCCATCAACACGCCGCTGCTCGCCATGGTGCAGGACCGTCTGGCGAGCTTCGAGCCCGCCCATTGCGACGAGCTGGAAATCCTGCTCCGCCACGCGTTTGAGCATATGCAGAAGCCCGAGGGCTCGGCGGTCTGGCTGCGGCTCTCCACCCAGGTGCTGGCCCAACCCGCCCGTGCGCTCGATGCCGCCCACGTCATCGCCGGTGCCCATTGGGTGGTCCCGCCCGCACCCGGTGCCCGCATCGCCATCATCTATCAGGGCGCGGTCGCGTATGAGGCGCAACAGGCCTTCGCCACCCTGGCCGAGGACGCACCAGGTGCGGGCCTGCTCGCCATCACGAGCCCGGACCGCCTCTATGCCGGCTGGCGCGCCGCCCAGCGCCGCCGTCGCTCAGGCGAGCCCGCCACCGCGCATATCGAATCGCTGCTCCACCCGCTCGCCCCCAATGCCGCGCTGGTCAGCGTGCTGGACGGCCACCCCGCCGCCCACGCCTGGCTGGGCGGCGTCCGCGGCAACCGCATCATGGCGCTGGGGCCAGACCGTTTCGGCCAGAGCGGGGACGTCGCCGACCTCTACCGCGAATACGAGATCGACACCGCGGCGATCCTGGACGCCTGCGCCGAGGCCTTGTTATGAGCCTGGACCGCTGCCTCAGCCTGCTCGCGGGGGATATCGACCAGGCGCTCATCCTGCCCATCCTCTACCGCTTCGGCTGGATGGAATGGGCCGATCTCTCGTTCAACTGGGCGCTCATCTCGCTCTATGGAATGTTCGCGGTCGCGCTCACCTACGCCGTCTGCTGGCCGCTCGAGGCGGCATTCCCGGTCGAGCACTGGCAAGGCCGCAAAACCGTCTGGGTGGACATGTTCTACACGCTCATCTCGCGCGTCGGCGTCATCCCCGTCGTCAGCTTCCTGCTGTTCTACCAGGTGCAGGCGGAGTTCACCGGCGCCCTGGCGGACGCGGGCTTCATCCCCCCCACGCTGGAAACCCTCATCCCGCCGCTGTTCGGCCACCCGGTCGTCACCTTCCTCTGCTACGCGCTGATCCTGGATTTCGCCGACTACTGGCGTCACCGCCTCTCGCACAGCATCCGCGCCTGGTACGCCCTGCACGCGCTCCACCACGCGCAGCGCCAGATGAGCTTCTGGTCGGACGACCGCAACCATTTGCTGGACGACGCCATCTCCTTCCTGTGGTTCTTCGTCATCGGGCTGGCCATCGGCATCCCGCCGCTGCAATTCCCGCTGCTGCTCCTGCTGCTCAAATTCATGGAGAGCCTGTCGCACGCCAACATCCGGCTCTCCTTCGGCCCGCTGGAATATCTCCTGGTCTCGCCCCGCTTCCACCGCCGCCACCACGCCATCAACGCCGCCGGCCGGCGCTCCTGCAACTACGGCGCTGTGTTCTCGCTGTGGGACATCCTCTTTCGCACGGCTGACTTCTCGGATGTCTACCTGCCCACGGGGGACGCGCGCGCGCCCGAGGCTCTGGCCACCGGCGGCTACGCCGCGCAGCAGCTGGCGGGATTAAAACTGTTTTTCCGCAGCCTGTGGCCGATGGCCCGGCAATCCAAACCTTAAGGCGCGGTCTTCGCGCTGGCCGCCAGCTCATTCGGCGCGGCCGCGGGTGGCTTGTCCGTCACGAACGCATCCAGCGTCTGCGGCGTCGGCAACGCCATCACGGCGCTGAACTCGGCGCCATTGTTCAGGCAGAACAGCGACCCCTGGGCGATCCCGTCGACCGACTGGTTGTTCGCCAGCTCGGTCACGAAGCTGTCCTCCTTGTGCTGCCCGGCATAGCCGTCGATCCGGTGGAAATACCCATCCATCACATGCTGCTCGGCCAATATATGCGGCTGGAATTTCATCATGAAGCTGTCATAGCTGTTCTGCTGCCCGCAGGTGAGCGCGCCGACCATCAGCGCGGATTTCAGCCCGATGATATTGAACGCCTGTTGCAACACCAGCTCCTGCGCCGGCGTCACCTTGATCCAGTCATGGCTCGGCGCCGGCACCGGCACGAGCGTGGCATAGATATGCCCGACAGGTGCCGGCGGCGGCGCGATCACCACCACCGGCTTGGGCTTGCTGCAACTGGCCACCGCCAGCAGCGCCAGCAGCGCGGCGGTGGTGGTTTTTCGGCGCGGAAACTCGCGCAACTTGGTTGGAAAAGCGGGCAGGGCGCGGGCGGGGGTGAGCATGATGGCGCTGCATACAGTCAATCCGCGCCGCCGCCAAGCCAAAAACATCTCCCGTGACGAGATGTAACCCGCTGCACTTAAAGCACTTTGGATGAGCCGATATCACGCGCCCGCTTTTGCTGCTATCATTCCCCCTCCGCCGATGACCACAGGAGCCATGAATGCCAGAAATTCAGATGACCGAGCGCCAGACCGAGCAGCTGCAAGCCGCCGCATTCCGCGCATTGGTGGCGCATCTGCGCGCCCGGCCGGACGTACAGAACATCGACCTCATGAATCTCGCCGGCTTCTGCCGCAACTGCCTCTCGCGCTGGTACCACGAGGCCGCGGCTGATCAAGGGCTCGAACTATCGGACCCGCAGGCGCGCGAGATCATCTACGGCATGGACTACAAGGCCTGGCAGGCGCAGCACCAGCGGCCCGCCACGCCCGAGCAGCAGGCTTCATTCAAGGCGTCGTAGGGCCATTGACGCATGGTGGCGGCAGGCCGTATCGACGCCGCCCTGAACCCCGAGGATAAAACATGGCGCTTGATGCAACGATCGACGAGAAACCCACCAACATCGCGGGCGACCGGCTGCGCAGCCTGGTCGACCGGATCGAGCGGCTGGAGGAGGAGCGCCGCGCCCTGGGCTCAGACATCAAGGACATCTACTCGGAGGCCAAATCGGCGGGCTTCGACGTGAAAGTCCTGCGCCAGCTCATCCGCATCCGCAAACAGGAACCCGCCGAGATCGAGGAACAGGAAACCCTGCTGGACGTCTACCGCCGCGCCATCGGGATGTGAGGCAGGGCGCGCGCGCCCTGGCTTGTGCACGTGGTGCCAAATTTTCTTGCATATTTGTTATGGTGGCGTGATAGAGCGGGTAAGGTCGCTCTATCACTGGGGAGAAGAGAAGTGCCGTATGTAACGCAGGGTACAATTCAGGTTGAAGCCAACTCAGATGGCATGTTCATAACCATTACTCCCGTGTCGGACTATCACGCAAAATACGCAAATACGGAATATTCGGTCTTTTTTTTTGAACCCGAACCATCTGGCCCAGCAATAACAGACCCTACTGATGCCTTTCTTTGTAATATTTTACATAGATTTCGAGTTGCCAAAAACGCAAATTTGGAATCGATCATTGGCCACATAGCTTTGAGTTCGGCGCGCGTTATTATTACGGTTGATTGCAAATCAGATCACGTCACCGGCATAAAATTTCCCGCCAAAGCCTGACCCCAACCGATGGCAGCCGAGAATAAAACGGTCATCTTCTGGGGAGCGGGCGCCACGGCGGCGCTAGGCTTTCGCATCACCGACCATCACGGCAAATTCATCCGCCACCTTACCGGAGCGGTCGAGCCCACGCCGCTTTCAGTTCGCATCGCCAACGCGCTGGGGGCGAGCAATGTAGCGCCCTGGACCTCGGCGCTCTCCGATCTGATCACGATCCTCGGCGATACGCCGGAAGCCGACGAGAGCATCGAATCGATCGGCCCCGATGAACTGGCTGCCATGCGGCGCAGTTGGTATCCAGGCGCTACGGACGATACCCTTCGCAAGCGGATCTACGCCCTTCGTCTCGTCTACGACTGGCCCGCCCTCAAGAAAATCGTGAAAATCTGTCCCGGCGTCGCCGCGGACCATTTTACGATCAACGACCTGTTCAACGTCATGGATATGCACCTCCCGGTCGGTCACGGCTTCCGGGATGACGAAGGTCAATTCCTGACGGCGCGGCGTCTCCTCGGCGCAAAAGACGCGCTAAAAATGATCCTTCTCGCATTATTCTATATCGACTATCAAATCTGTCTCTCCACAAAGCGCGACCTGATCAACCATTACTACGATTTCGCCGCCGCCCTCGGTCGTCGTATGCAACGCGCCGCACATCATCTCAGCGACCAATTCAACCTCGATCAACCGGAGTTCTTCCGGGGTGATGTGAGCTTTGTCAGCCTGAACTATGACCCGTTTTTCCTTTGGATGCAATTTGTCGCCAACCGTGACCTAAATCAAAACCCATCGGTCCCACATATCGGAAGCCCAGCCGCACAGTTGGAAATATTCCATGACCTCGGGCACTTCATTCCCTCGCGCCGCATCGGCCGCGGCAATCCCAACCATCCATGGTTCCCGATGAACGAGGCGGCAGCCCAACGCCTGAACGAACAGGACAGCGGCTCAAAGCAAAAAATCAGGCTGACAAAATTCCTCTTTCCACATGGCTCCCTTTGCTGGCGCGAATGCCCGGACTGCGGCAAGCTCTCCGCATACCATGGCGATACATGGAGCCGGTTTTCGCCAGGTCTGATCCCACCCCCGCCTTTGAAAATATTCGAGCAGAATCCCTTGGATTCACGAATAGACGGCGACGAAGCCAAACGATGGAGAGAAGGAGGCGTGGATGCGCGCGCCTGCCTGCATTGCGAGACACTCACCTCCGCACACAATACCCAAACAGTGATGCAAAGCTCGTTCAAGCAGCAACCCCCATCCTTCATCGAGGAAATCCAGCGCGATCTCCGGGCAACCGTCATGCGGGCCGACCATATCATCCTCATGGGCTACTCTTTGCCGCCCGACGATGTAACCTATCGTTCTTTTTTTGCCGCGCGTCGTCAGCGCGGTGAGGGCGGGGGCGATGCAGGCTCGCTGGTCCGTTGTACCGTCGTGGGCATCGACAGCAAAAACCCCGGTTGGGTCGCACCCGGTGCCTTAAACCTCGATCATTTTGATAGGCGCAGCGCGGTACACGCCGCCTGCGATATTTTTGGAAAGCAGAACGTCCGCTTCTTTGGCGGCGGCGTTCCCAATGTATTTTTCGATGGCGCCAACATAGTAACCGATGCGAGTCTGGAGAAGCTCCTCAACTGGAGTTTATGAATCCTCACAACCCTATCACGAGCACTCTGCGCAGCACCCAACAGCCCCAAACCCGTCGTCATTGCGACCACCGCGAAAGCGGTGGGAAGCAATCCATCACTTTCCCCTTGACTCAACCGCCAAATGTTGTTATATCTAACACTATGTCGGAGCCAAAAACTATCTCCCAGCGCCTGAACTGGATGCTCGAGCACATCATGCACGAGCTACCCTTCCGTGCCCGCTATCTCGGCATGCCGCATCTGTTCTGCAACCTGGTCTCGGCCCGGCTCATGCGCCTGTACCACCGGCTGCGTCACCTCATCGCGTGCGGGCCGCTGCCCGCTCGCCCACCGCGCCCAAAGCGCGCAACCCCCATCAATCCAAAACCCGCAAAACCCACAAACCCCGATGATTACGTCCTGCCCACCGGCTTCGCCTGGCTGCGGCGCGTATTTCCGGGCAGCCAGGTCGTGCTCGCCTACAACCAGTTGCGCACCCTGCTGGATGAGCCGGAAACCCAATCCCTGCTCACCACCCACCCCACCCTTGCCCGCAGCATTCGGCCTCTGTGTCACATGCTCGGCCTCAAAACCCCGGCCTATCTCAAACTCCCGCGCCGCCCGCGCGCCAAACGCGCACCACCCACGCCACAACCCGACAAAAAACCCAAAACCCCGCGCAAAACCTGGCTCGCACCGCCTCCGCCCAAACCCATGACGCCATGGGAGGCGCAACTCGCCGCCCGCCAGTTCTTCAACCCGCGCGATTTTTATCTCTAACCGCCGCACCACCCAAACACGCCCATATTATTACGATATCGTAACTAATTCCCCGAGCCGCCTATACGTCAAACGCCCCATGGTGCACCGCAGCAGGCAACGGTTACCTTACCTCATCGTAACCGTGCGGCCACCGCCGCCACGATGGGAGGTTTTTGATGGCGATGAAAAAATTTGGTTTCGCGGCGGCCCTGCTGGCCGGCACCATCCTGGCGGGTCACACCGCCGCCTGGGCGGACGGCACCGTAAAAGTAGGCGTCCTGCAGTCGCTCAGCGGCACAATGGCGATCTCCGAGGTACCGCTGGAAGATGCCGAACTGCTGGCGATCGACCAGCTCAACGCCAAAGGCGGCGTCCTGGGCAAAAAAATCGTGCCGATCGTGGAGGATGGCGCCTCAGACCCATCAACCTTTGCCCAGAAAGCGACCAAGCTGATCGAGGAGGACAAGGTCGTAACCGTGTTCGGCGGCTGGACCTCGGCGAGCCGCAAGGCGATGCTCCCGGTCTTCCAGAAATTCGATAATCTTCTGTGGTATCCTGTACAGTTCGAGGGCAATGAGTGCTCGCCCAACATCATGTACTCCGGCGCGCAGCCAAACCAGCAGGCGCTCCCGGCACTCGCCTGGGCGGAGAGCAAAGGCTATAAAAAATACTTCCTTCTGGGCTCGGACTATGTCTATCCGCGCACCGCCAATCTGATCCTGAAAAAACATATCGCGCACGACGGCATGACCCTCTCGGGTGAGGAGTATGTACCGCTCGGCGGAACCGACTTCAGCTCCGTCATCGCCGAGATCCAGCAGGCCAAGCCGGATATCATCATCAACACCCTAAACGGCGACTCCAACGTTTCCTTCTTCAAACAAATGGCGGCCGCCGGCCTCACGCCGGACAAGCTCCCGGTCATGAGCTTCTCCATCGCGGAGCCTGAGGCCAAGGCGATGGGCCCCAGCCTGCTCGCGGGCAGCTACACCTCCTGGAACTATTTCCAGAGCCTGCCGGGTGCCGCCAACGCCGCCTTCGTCTCGGCCTACAAGGCAAAATACGGTGCGGGCTCGGTGGTGGATGACCCGATGGTCCACGGCTACGAGGACGTGATGATCTGGGCCGACGCGGTGAAAAAAGCCGGCAGTTTCAACCCCACCAAAGTGCGGGACGCCGCGGTGACCCTGGGCTTCGTGGAGAGCCCCTTGGGCAAGGTCAAATTCGCCGATAACCAGAGCATGGTACAGACAGCCTATATCGGCAAGTTGCAGCCCGATGGCCAGTTCAAGATCATCTGGTCATCGCCCGGGCCAATCACGCCGCAACCCTACGACCCGCTGACCTTCCCAGGAAAATCCTGCACGATCCCACATTAGCGCGCACGCTTAACCAGCCCGGCATATTGCGAGGAGCATTTGCATGAATGAATCCGCTTTTCTGCTGGGCCAGGTTTTCAACGGCTTTTCCGTCGCCTCCCTGTTCATTCTGGCCGCACTCGGCCTGGCGCTGAGCTTCGGCCTGATGCGCGTCATCAACATGGCGCACGGGGAGATGCTGATGCTGGGCGGCTATCTCGCGTATATGACCCTGCAAGTGGTGCCAGGGCCTTTTGGCATCCTGGCCGCGCTGCCGGTGGCTTTTCTGGGGGCCGCTCTGCTCGGTGCGGTACTCGAACTAACGGTCATCCACCGGCTCTCCGCCCGCCCGCTGGATACACTCCTGGCCACCTGGGGGGTGAGCCTGGTGCTGCAACAGGCCGCGCGCAATCTCTTCGGGGCGATCGGCGTGGAGGTCACGGCACCCACCTGGATGGACCACACGGTCTCGGTCAATTCAGGGTTCCTGGCAGGGATGGACCTGCCGGACACACGCATTTTTATCCTCCTCATCGCCGCCCTGGTGCTGGGCGCGCTCGCGGCCCTGCTGAACAAAACCCGGCTCGGCCTCTATGTCCGCGCGGTCAACCAGGACCGTGCAACCGCCGCCGCGATGGGCGTTAACGCGCGGCTGATCGACCTGCTGGTGTTCTCGCTGGGCACGGGTGTAGCGGGCATGGCGGGCGTCATCCTCGCACTGCTGGGTCCCGTCACACCCACGGTTGGGCAGAGCTACATCGTGCCGGCCTTCCTCGTGGTCATTCTGGGCGGGCTTGGCAGCCTCGTTGGCACCACCATCGCCTCCATCATCGTCGGGCTGTTCACGGCCCTCATCGAAATTTTTGTGGATGTCAGCGTGGCCCAGGTGCTGTTGCTGGTGTTCGTGATTCTGTTCATCCAGATCCGCCCGCAAGGCATCATCACCGTGCGCACCCGCGCGCTGGAGGGCTAGGGCCATGAAGCCAGCGCCAAAACATGTTCTGGGCGGCGCGCTCATGCTGCTGGGCGTCGCCGCGCCATTGTTAATCAACCCATATGAACTCTCATTGCTCGGGCGTTTCCTGGCGCTCTGCATCCTGGCCATGGGCATCATGCTCACCTGGGGCGAGGCAGGGATTTTAAGCCTCGGCCAGGGCGTGTTTTTTGGCCTCGGCGCCTATGCGCTCGCCATGCATTTAAAGCTTGCGGGTCTGAACCTCGCGAATGGAGACATGCCGGATTTCATGGTCTGGAGCGGCGTCTCCGCCCTGCCGGCATTCTGGTATCCTTTCAAAAACGGCTGCTTCGCGCTTGCTTGTGTCGTGCTGGTGCCAGGCGGATTTGCCGCCGGGTTCTCCTGGCTGGTTTTCCGCAGGCGTGTGGGGGGCGTATATTTCGCGCTCATTACCCAGGCGCTGGCGCTGGCGTTTTCCACGTTGCTGATCAGCCAGCAGTCCTACACCGGCGGGTTCAACGGGCTCACCAATTTCACAACCCTGTTCGGCCAGGATATCACGACGAACAGCGCCGCCCGGGTGATCTACTGGGTCACCTTCATACTGGTCGTTCTGGTGTATTTTTTCCTGCGCTGGCTGCTGGCCACGCGCTACGGGGTCATGCTGCGCGCCACCCGCGATGGCGAGAATCGTGTACGCTTTCTGGGCCATGACGCCGTGCCCTACAAAGTCCTTGCCTTTGCCATTGCGGGCGCACTGGCTGGCATCGGCGGCGCGCTGTTCACACTGCATTCGGGCGTCATCTCTCCCGCGGCGGTGGGGGTCGTCCCATCCATCGAGATGGTGGTCTGGGTCGCTGTTGGTGGCCGCAATATATTATGGGGGGCAATAGCCGGAACGCTGCTCGTAAATTTCGCAAAAGACCAGATCAGCTCAGCGCTTCCATCATTATGGCTGTATGCGCTTGGCGCATTGTTCATCCTCTCCGTCTCATTTCTGCCGGCGGGCATCGCCGGGCTGTTCCATGCCGGCCGTGAGGAGAATGTCGTTCGCCGCATCCTCCGCCGCCGCAAGCTGAGCACGGCGGAATGAACGCGATCCCCGCGCCGATTTTAATGGCTGAAAATATCACGGTGGATTTCGGTGGCTTCAAGGCGCTCAACAATGTCTCCCTCTCGCTCACCCCGGGGGATCTGCGCATTCTCATCGGCCCGAACGGAGCCGGAAAATCGACGCTGTGCGATGTCATCATCGGCCGCGTGCGCCCTACAGCCGGCAGAATCCTGTTCAAGAACGAGGCGATCACCGCATTGCCCGAGCACGAGATCGTGCGGCGGGGGATCGCGCGGAAATTCCAGACACCCGGTGTTCTGCCCACCTTGAGCGTCATCGAAAACCTGCTGGTCTGCGCGCGTAAAAATCGCGCGTGGTGGCGCACCTTCACCGCCAAAACGCCAGCCGATGAGATGGCCAGTGCCGAGGCGATCTTGCAGAAAATCGGCCTGGAAGACCGCCGCGACTTCATGGCGGCCGACCTCGCGCACGGCGAAAAACAATGGCTCGAGATCGGCATGGTGGTAGCAACCGACGCCGATCTGCTCCTCCTGGATGAACCCACGGCGGGAATGGGGCCGCAGGATACAAAGCGCACCGCGCAACTCATCCTCTCGCTGCTCGGCCGCCACGCCGTGCTGGTGATAGACCACGACATGAGCTTCGTTGAAGCCCTGAATGGCTATGTGACCGTGCTGCACCAGGGCCAGATTCTAAAAGAGGGCACCATGGCTGAGATTCGGACGGACGCGGAGGTCACCGCGGTCTACCTTGGGAGGACTGATGACAGTGACACTCCTGAAACTTGAGAAACTAGGCTCCGCCTATGGTCAGAGCAGAGTGCTGTGGGATATCGACATGGATATCGCCAGGGGCGACGCCGTGGCACTGATCGGCCGCAATGGGGTCGGTAAGACGACGCTGCTGAATACGATCACAGGCGTACATAAGCTCACCTCCGGAAAAATCTATCTGAATGGCAACGACATCTCCGCCAGCCCGGCCCATGCACGCGCGCGCGCTGGCATCGGCTATGTGCCGCAGGGGCGCCAGCTGTTTCCACAGCTCACCGTGCAGGAGAATCTCACCGTCGGCCTGGCGGCGCTGGCTGGCCGCAAGGAGATCAAACAAGCCACAATAGTGGATCATATCTATGATCTGTTCCCGAAACTAACAGAGATCCGCGCCCGCAAGGCGGGCTTGCTCTCCGGCGGGGAGCAGCAGCAGCTCGCCATCGGGCGCGCACTCGCCGGGCAGCCAAAACTACTATTGCTGGATGAACCGACTGAGGGTATCCAGCCGTCCGTGGTAAGACAGATCGAGCACGCCCTGCGCCGCATTCGCGCCGAGCTCGGCATGACCATCATGATCGTCGAACAATATCTGGATTTCGCCTGGTCGTTCGCCGAGAGCTACCATGTCATGCAACGCGGCAAGATCATCCGTCATGGCCGCACCGCTGAGGAATCATCGGCGGAAATCGCCCATCTGGTGAATATCTGAAAACTCAGCCGGATCACACCCGCGTGGACAGGGCCCGCACCGCCAAGGCCGCGGCGGATGCGCGGTTCTCCACCCCGAGCTTGGTGAATATCTGCTCCAGATGTTTGTTGACCGTGCGCGGGCTGATGCCCAGAATATCGCTGATATCACGGTTGGATTTACCCCGCCCAATCCACACCAGCACCTCCGCCTCGCGCGTGGTGAGCGAGAGATATTGCCGCAGAAACGCCTCCTCCTGCCCGCCGCCCGTCTCGGTCAGACGGTACAGATATTCATCCCCACCGGTACGGCTTAAAAATGAAAAATTCAACTGCCTGCCGCCGGTCGTAATAACCTTGTCAGGCGGGATCACAAACTCGCCGGGGTTGAAATGCTCAACCGCATTAGCCAGGCGCTTTGCAGCTTGGGGCGTACACCACCGCAACCGCCCCTGCGCATCGGCGGCCATTAAAAAACCACCGGTCGCATCCAGCGCCATGCGCGCGCGGTTGGCGGTGCGGGCATTCTCCAGATGAACCCGGATGCGCGCCAGCATCTCATCCAGTACAATCGGCTTGGCAACATAATCCACCCCGCCGGCCTCAAGCCCCTGGACGATATGGAAGGTATCAGAGAGCCCGGTCATAAAAATCACCGGCAGATGTGACGACGCGGGGTCCGACTTGATGAGCTTGCAGGTCGTAAAACCATCCATGACCGGCATGACCGCATCCATCAGAATCAAATCCGGGGTTATCTGTGAGAGTAGTTTTATGGCGCTGGCGCCATCGGTCGCTACCAGCACGGTCAGCCCGGCATTCTCCAGCGCATTGGTCAAAAAGCCGAGCGTATCTGGCGTGTCGTCCACCACCAAAACGATATCGCGCTGCGTGGTTTCACCCATTATGGCGCATCTCCGGTAGTGTCTCCAGGTAGTCCGTGTAGCGCGGGAGCTGGAATCCATGGACGAGGTCCCGCAGATAGTTGCAGAACGCCGCGCTGTCAGGCTCGGCGATGATAATCTCGTCGAGCTTCGCCTCGATACCGCGAACATAGCCGATCCGCCCAAGCTGCAACAAATCGTTCAGATGCAAACTCCCAGGCCGTTGCATCGCCGATGGGTCCGGCTCCACGGGCGCCGGAAGTGCCGAGGCGTCATAGACCCATTTGATATGCAGTATATCTACGATTTTCTCGAGCAATGCCTGAATGTCGATCGGCTTGGTTAAAAATGCGTCGTAGGGCTGGTCACCCGTGGCCTTGCCCAGGCGCCTCGTGTCATGAAAATTTCCCGATATGATGAGAATTTTTGCGCCTTCGTCATATTCACGCAGCCGCTTCGCGACGTCCAGGCCGGAGATTCCCGGCATCGCGATATCGAGGATCGTGAGGTCGAACGAATGCTCCCCACATGCGGCGACACAGCTGGCGCCATCATCGACGCTGAGCACGATGAACCCAAGCGGCTGCAAGATCTCGGTCAAAAGCTCGACATGGTCGCGATCATCATCGGCGATCAATATCTTTTGTCGGCGCCCTTCATAGGCCATAATCCGCCGCTCCGGTTGCACCGCGGCCTGCCCTCTGGCCTCGGAGAGCAGCATACGTACCCGGAAGCGGCTGCCCGCGCCTGGCGAACTTTCAACTGAAATCTCACCACCGAGAATTTGTGTGAGCAGTTTCGAGATCGTCAGCCCAAGCCCGGTGCCGGGTACGGCGTTTGCTGCCGCCAGATGGCCGCGTTCAAAGGGCTCGAAAATACTCATCATATCCTCCGCGCGGATGCCAAGCCCGCTGTCGGCAACCTCGAACTCCGTCACCTGGCCACGTAGCCGCACACGGAACATCACCTCACCGGCGTTGGTATACTTCACCGCGTTGGAGAGCAGGTTGATCAATATCTGCCGCACACGCTTCTCATCCGTGTGGATGAGGCGTGGCAGGCTGCCGATCCGCTCGTGCGAGAATTTCAGTTTTTTTGCCGCCGCCAGAAGCCTGAACATATCCACAATCTGGTCGAGGAATTCCGGGAAATTGACGAGATCACGGTGCAACTGTAGCGCGCCGGTTTCAATCTGTGAGATATCCAGCAATCCATCCACCATGCTGGAGAGATGCTCGGCACTACGGCGGATCGTGCGCACCGCATCCGCCGGCCTCAATGTGCCGCTGCTCTCCAGTAGCTGCGCATAGCCAAAAATTGCGTTGAGCGGCGCGCGAATTTCATGGATCACGCCAACGAGATAACGGCTTTTGGCGGTATTGGCGGATTCAGCAGTAGCTCTGGCTTTCTCCAGCGCGGCATCGGTGCGCTCATGCGCGGTCACCTCGTCCATCAGCATCGAGGTCTGGTGGCCGGTTTCCTCCTCGGCGATCCGCCGGCTCTCATGTGCCAACACCAGCAACCACGCCGCCACGGCCGAGAGAATGAAAAAAACCAGCGAAACCGCCTGCAAAGTCTCATGGATTACTGGTTTCGCCAAAGGCGCGATACTGCCATATTCAAACCCGATGAGCCTGGTCACGGCGGCGATGACGAGAGAAAATAAACCCAGAATGACGACGAAATGAAGAATCTGCCGGTCTATTCGTTTCATCCAATCTGATGGAACGACAGGGCGGAAGAACGCCTGAAGCTGTTCGGATATCCGCCCATGCGGCTTGCACAGATCACGGCAGCGGGAATCGAGCGAGCAGCAGAGCGAGCATATATGCCCGCCGTAGGCCGGGCAGGTGGCCATGTCCTGCGGCTCAAATGAGGTCTCGCAGATGACACATTTTTTGGCGCCGACCAATGGCTCCGCGGCCCGGGCCAGATAGTATCTTCCGCCGGTTCCATAAGCGATGATCGGCGCGGTGATAAAGGCGATGAGGAGCCCGGCAAAAGGTGCGAGCGCATGGGCCGTCTGGCCGAAGAGGTTGAAGCTCATGCAGCTTGAAACCAGAACCGATAGCGCCATGGCGCCAACGCCCACAGGGTTAACATCGTATAGATGCGCGCGTTTGAACTCGATGCCGGGCGGGCTCAGTCCCAGTGGTTTGTTGATGACAAGGTCCGCGGCCAGCGCGCCCATCCAGCCAACCGCGAAGTCTGCGTACAGGCCGAGAATGCTCTGAATGACCCTGAAGATACCGATCTCCATGAGTATCAGGGCCAGAAGCACGTTGAACACCACCCATACCACGCGGCCCGGGTGACTATGGGTGAGGCGCGAGAAAAAATTGGACCAGGCGATGGAGCCCGCATAGGCATTCGTGATGTTGATCTTTATCTGGCAGGTGACAACAAACAGCAGCATGAGCGCGGACGCAACGGCGGGCCTGCCGAGCAGCGCCAGAAACGCGATCTTGAACATGGTCGCCGGCTGCGCGGCAGCGTGCCACGCAACACCATGCGCGATCGCCAGATAGGTGAGGAACGAACCCACGGCCAGTTTGGCGCACCCGGTGAATACCCAGCCGGGGCCGGTGAACAGCATGGCGCTCCACCAGGCGAACCGCCCGGCACCCGCCCGCTCGGGGAGAAAACGCAGGTAGTCAACCTGCTCGCCCACCTGCGGCAACAGGGAGAGTAAAATGGATGCGGCCATTCCAAAGGGCAGCAGGGCCAAGCCGTGGTGCCCGAAATTTCCGGTAAACTGCGTCCAGCGGGAGAACTCCGGCAAGCCACGCGCCGCCAAAAAAACCAGCGGGCCGAACTGGAGCGCCAGCCACAGCGGCTGGGTCCATAATTGCACACGGCTGATCGCGCGGATCCCAAAGGCGGCGATCGGGATGACGATCAGCGCGCTGATGACGTTGGCGAGCCAGAACGGCAGATGTACCACCATCGTAATGGCCGACGACATGATGCTGGCCTCGATGGAGAACAGAATAAAGGTGAAGGTGGCATAAATCAGGGAGGTGATGGTGGAGCCGATATAGCCAAAACCGGCGCCCCGGGTTAGCAGGTCCACATCCACGCCATGGCGCGTGGCGGCCAAACATATAGGCAAGCCAACGAGAAACATGACGATCCCGGTGGCGGCAGTCGCCGCCATGGCATTGGTAAAGCCAAAGGCAAGCGTGATGGAGCCGCCGATCGCCTCGCAAGCCAGAAATGAAACCGCACCGATCGCCGTATTACCAACCCTGAAGGCGGACCATCTGCGCGCCCGCTGCGCGGTGAACCGGAGCGCGAAATCTTCCAGGGTCTGGTTGCCCACCCATTGATTATAGTGCCGCCTGCGGCGGCTCACGCGCTGCTCTGAACCCATGTATCCGATATGTTTCGATCCATGATACAGGTCAAGGGTTTTGGTGCCGTGCCGGGCGCCCTTGCCAGAGCAACATCGGGTCGGATAGAATCGTCCGATCGGATAACCCGACAAAAACCCCCAACTCCCATCATTTCCCCTTGACCACCGCGCCCCACCCCGTCATCAACTCAGTTGAATTTGGCGGTTTTGGCTCAGTCTTGCGTTTGCGATGACGATAATTTTGCGCATAACGGCGACGAGTGCGACCATCTTCTTTTTACCGTTTTCAACGAGCCTTTGGT
>JAJZGI010000081.1 GCA_021798575.1 Pseudomonadota bacterium
CGGTGGGCGCGGCGCTGACTCCTCCCAGCGCGGCAGGCGCTTGCCCAGACGCATGGCCATGCCATCCGGCGGGGCAGTAGGCGCGCCCAGAGCCGCCAGCACATAAGGCGCCCAGCCCCAGCCGGCGGCACCCATGCGAGCGGCGAGACCCGGAGCGTCCTGATTGGCGGGGGTTGTTGCCCCGGCTTGGAGCCGGGCGAGCAGCGCCTGCGCCGCAGTTTGCAGCAGGGCCACCGATTCCTCCTGGCGGGTGGGGATATCCAGCTCCAGCGCGCGGGCGAGGCCAGCCGGTGTGGGGGCGACACTCTGTGCTGGGCAGACGAAGGCGAAGAGCTCCAGCAGGTCCAGCACCGGGCAGGCCGAGTTGCCCAGACGCCGGAGCGTAGCCGGGCCGTGGACGACCAGCGGCGTGGTGCTGCCCAGATGTTTGGCGACGCCGCCGGGGCGGAGCGCGATGCACTCGCCGTTCGCGCGGCCCAGCATGGCGCCGCCATGGCCGACGACGAGGGCGGGGAGATCCGGCAAAAACTGCATCGCCGCCTGTATAGACGGCTTGGGATTTTGAACATAGATCATGGTTATCATGACTGAACAGACCGCGAGCCAGGTGAGCTGGCCCTTTAGAGAAGCGCAGCGTGTGGCCGAGCGGCTGCAGGCGAAGGCCAAGAAATCGGCCCTGTTCGAGACCGGCTATGGGCCTTCCGGCCTGCCGCATATCGGCACGTTTGGCGAGGTGGCGCGCACGAGCTGGGTGCGCCGGGCCTTTACCGAACTGACCGGGTTGCCGAGCCGCCTGCTCGCGTTCTCGGACGATATGGACGGGCTGCGCAAGGTGCCGGACAATGTGCCCAACCGGGACATGCTGAAGGAATTTATCGGCCGACCGCTGACCCGTGTGCCCGACCCGTTCGGCACGCATGAGAGTTTTGGCGCGCATAACAACGCAAGGCTGCGGGCGTTTTTGGATGCGTTCGGGTTCGACTATGAGTTCGCGTCCTCCAGCGACTACTACGCCGCCGGCAAATTTGATGCGGCGCTGCGCCACGTGCTGGCCCGGCATGAGGAGATCGTCCAGATCATCCGCCCGACGCTGGGGCCGGAGCGGCGCGCCAGCTATTCGCCGATTCTGCCCCTGCATCCGCGCACCGGAGTCGTGATGCAGGTGCCGATCGAACAGGTGGATGTCGAACATGGGACGGTGACCTGGACTGACCCCGACAGCGGGGTGCGGTTTGAGACCGCGGTAACCGGCGGCGCGGCTAAGCTGCAATGGAAGGCCGACTGGGCGATGCGCTGGGCCGCGCTGGACGTGGACTATGAGATGTCCGGCAAGGATCTGATCGATTCGGTTAAGCTCTCGTCTGCCATCGTGCAGGCGCTGGGCGCCGAGCCGCCGGTGTGCCTGACCTATGAGCTGTTTTTGGATGAGCACGGCCAGAAGATCTCGAAGAGCAAGGGCAACGGGCTGTCGGTGGAGCAATGGCTGACCTACGCGCCGCCGGAGAGCCTGGCGCAGTTCATGTATCATGCGCCGCAGCGCGCCAAGCGGCTGTTTTTCGACGTGATCCCGCGCGCGGCGGATGAGTATATCGCCAATGTGGCGGCGCTGGCGGGCAGTGACGACCCGCACGCCAACCCGGCCTGGCATATCCATGGCGGGGTGATGCCGGAGCAGGCGGGGTCGCCGATCGGCTTTGGGATGCTGCTCAACCTGGCCTCCGTGATCAACGCTGATAGTGCGGCGATGCTGTGGGGGTTCATCCGGGCCTATATGCCCGACGCCAGCCCCGAATCCTCGCCATTGCTGGCGCGGCTGGTGGAGTATGCGGTGGCCTATAATCGCGATTTTGTGGCTCCGAAAAAGCACTTCCGCCCGGCCAGTGCGCTGGAGCGGGACGCGCTGCGTGACCTGGCGGCGAGCCTGCGGGATGGGGTTGATTCCTACCCCGGCGAGGGGCTGGCCGAGCGGTTGCAGAACCTGGTTTATGCGGTCGGCAAGCGCCATGCGTTCACGCCGCTGAAGGCGTGGTTCGATTGTTTGTATCAGGTGCTGCTGGGGCAGACCGAGGGGCCGCGGTTTGGCGGGTTCATCGCGTTGTATGGCGTGGCGCGGACGGTGGAGCTGATCGAGGGCGCGCTCGCGCGCGGTGACATGGCGGCCGCATGAGGGCAATGTTGCCGCGTGGCTGACAGACCGCTTTTTAGATATATTCCGCCGGTGGCCGGGCTGGCGGTGCTGGTGGGCGTTGTGATGGTGCTGCACGGCGCGCTGGCCCATGTCGGGCTGGGCAATGTGCTGGCGCAACTCATGGCGATTCCGCGTCGGCAGTTCATGCGTGCGCTGGGGCTGCTGGCGGGATCGTTCTGTGTCATGCTCGTCTATGATGTTCCGGGGTTTTTGTTCGCGCGGCGGCTGGAGACCTTTCCGCCGTTGCGGCTCCGACGGGTCGGGTTTGCATCGTTCTGTGCCTATGCGCTGAGCCATGTGCTGGGCGCGCCCGCACTCTCCGCCGCCGCGGTGCGGCTGCGGCTGTACGCGCAGTGGCGGGTGCCAGCGGCTGGGATCGCCCGGATTATCGCGCTCTCGGGCAGCATGTTCGCCCTCGGGCTGACGGGACTGCTCGCGTTTTTGTTGCTGCTGTACCCGGCGGACCTGCCGCTGTTCGGCCATGCGGTGCCGGGCTTGATGCTGCGCGGCGTGGGCGGCGGGTTGGCTGCGCTGCTGCTGGCCTATGTGCTGGCGGCGCACCGCCGCCCGGCGTTGCGGTTGTTCGGGAGAAACCTGGCGCTGCCCGGCTCGAAGCTCGCGCTGGCGCAGATTATGCTCTCCGGCCTGGATATCACCCTCGCCTGCGCGATTTTTTATGTGATGCTGCCGGTGGGCAGCGGACTGAGCTACGCGCATGTGCTGGGGATCTATATGGCGGCGTTCGCGGGGGGGTTGTTCTCCGGCTTGCCGGGCGGGGTGGGCGTGTTCGACTCGCTGCTGCTGCTGGGCCTGACCGGATATATGTCGCCCGATGCGATTCTCGCGGCAATTTTATTGTTCCGGGTGCTGTATTTCCTGGCACCCGCCAGCGGCGCGGCACTATGCTATGCCTTGCATGAGGTGTGGATAAAGATAACCAAAAACAAGGAGCCAGGATGAGCGTGCAGGAGACGATTTCCCCCATCGACGGCAGCGTGTTCGCGCGGCGGAATTTTGCGGCGCCGGAGCGGATCGACGCGGTGCTGAACCGGGCGGTGGCGGCGCAGCGCGACTGGGCGGCGCGCAGCCTGGAAGAGCGCACGGTGTTGTGCGGCAGGTTCTGCGATGCGCTGCTCGGCCATAGCGATGAGATCGCGCTGGAGCTCGCATGGTCCATGGGCCGACCGGTGGCCCAAGGGCCGGGCGAGGTGCGCGGCTGCGTGGAGCGCGCGCGATTTATGATCAGCGCGGCGGAGGAGGGATTGGCCGCACTCGACCCCGGGAACAAGCCGGGATTCCGGCGCTATGTGCGGCGCGTGCCGCTAGGCGTGGTGTTCGTGATCGCGCCATGGAACTATCCGTTTTTGACCGCCGTGAATACGGTCATCCCCGCGATCATGGCCGGGAATGTGGTGGTGCTGAAGCACGCGGCGCAAACCCAGCTGGTGGCCGAGCGGTTCCAGCAGGCGTTTGACGCGGCGGGGTTGCCGGAAGGCGTGTTCCAGCATTTGCAGATTGCGGGGGCGACCGCGCAGGCGCTGGTGGGGGATGCACGGATCGCCCATGTGGCGTTTACCGGCTCGGTGGCGGTGGGGCACGCGGTGAGCCGGGCGGCGGCTGACCGGTTTATTTCCGTGGGGCTGGAACTGGGCGGCAAGGACCCGGCCTATGTGCGGGCCGACGCCGATGTGGCGTTCGCCGCGGAAAACCTCGTCGATGGGGCGTTTTTTAATTCCGGGCAGTCCTGCTGCGGGATCGAGCGGATCTATGTTCATGCCTCCGTGTATGATGATTTTATCGACCGCGCGGTGGCGGCCACCCTGCTGTACCGGCTGGGCGACCCGACCGAGGCCGCGACCAACCTCGGCCCCGTGGTATCGGCCAAGGCGGCGGCGTTTATCCGCGCGCAGACCGAGGAGGCGATAACGCAGGGGGCGCGCGGGTTGATCCGGCCGGCGGATTTTGCCGCCGATGCGCCGGGGAGTGCGTATTTGGCGCCGCAGATTCTGGTGGATGTGACGCATGGGATGCGGGCGATGACCGAGGAGACGTTTGGGCCGGTGGTGGGGGTGATGAAGGTGGGCTCCGACGATGAGGCGGTGCGCCTGATGAATGACAGCGAATATGGGCTGACGGCGGCGATATTCTCCGCCGATGTGGGTGCGGCGGAGGCGATTGGCGCCAGAATTGAGACCGGGACGGTGTTTTTGAACCGCTGCGATTACCTGGACCCGGCTTTGCCCTGGACCGGGGTGAAGGATACCGGGCGCGGGCATACGCTCTCCCGCTGGGGGTTTGAGCAGCTGACGCGGCCACAGGCGTTTCATCTGCGGTTGCCGTGAGGGATTTTGTTACGTTAACGTAACGATTTAGACGTGCATGGGCGAGGCGGCGATCAGAGGTAAAATTCACGGGGGTTGAAGAACTGGCGGGCGGCGAGTTGCGCCTCGGCGGGGGTCATCGGCCTGGGCGGTGGGGCCGGGTGCCAGATTTTTCGGGGTGGTTTTTGGGGTT